>JAFYVO010000424.1 GCA_017549085.1 Thermoguttaceae bacterium | reverse complement strand
GTCGAGCGGCGAATCGCGGCGACGCTCGGTTGGGCGGCGGTCGGCGGCGTCGCGTACTGGATCGCGCGAAGCGGTTTCGAGGAGACGGCGCGGGCGCTGGCGTCGATCAACGCGATTCCCGGGACGATTCCGCTTCCGAAGCCGACCGAAGACGTTTCGTTTGCGGCGACGGCGGTCGCGTTGGCGGGGCTCTTGGCGGCGCTCGGGCTTTTAGCGGCGGCGTTCGGCGCGTCGCGTCGAGAAAAAACGACGGGCGAAAGCGACGCAAACGTCGCGCCGACAAACGTTTGCGGACGGCGGGCGGCGCGGGCCGTCGCGACCGGCTGGGCGTTTTGGTGCGTCGTTTTGCTCCTCGTCGCGCCGACTTGGCGGTTGGCGACCTTCGTCAATTTGCGCGGAACGCATGTGATCCCGCGAAGCGCGCCGCCGAAAGAGTCGATCGCCGACGGTTGGCTCGACGTTTGCCGCTGGGCCCGCGAAGCGACGTCGCCGGACGCCGTCTTCCTCGTCCCGCGCGGTTGCGACTCGTTCAAATGGGAAGCGCAACGCGCCGAAGTCGGCTCTTGGAAGGAGATACCGCAAGACGCTCGCTCGATCGTCCGCTGGTTCCGCGATATGGAGCGGCTGTACGCGACGCCCGGAACGAAGCGCGACGCGGCGACCCGTTGGACGTCGCCCCTCGTTTGCGTTTTCGCGATGCGCGGTCGCGACCAAATCTTGAAGCAAAGCGCGGAAATGGGGTATCAGTTCGCGATTCTGGAAACGCCGCCTTACGTGCTGATTGCGTATCCGGAGTTAATGAAGAACTTAGAAGCGTTTTTCGCCGCCGACGAGGTTTACCGCAATGACCAATATATCGTCTTGCGACTCGACAAAACGGCGGAAGTCCGTGAAACGCGCAAAACGCAAGCGGAAAAGTCGGCGCAAACGCCCGTCGCGGAAGGGACGGACGCGGCGGCGCTTCCGTCGGCGGAATGACGCAAAAGTCTTGAAATGAACGGTTTAGGCGGAAAAAAGGAAGGCGGCGAAACCGGCGGCGACCCGGAAGCGTTCCGAGCGCGGCCGAATCGTTTGACGACGGAGCGGCTCGAGCTGGTTCCGCTAACGCTCGACGAATTCGCGCTTTACTTGTCGGACGTCGACGCGTTCGCCGGCGCGCTTCGATTGGCCGAACCGCCGAGCGAGCCGGACGCCGAAACGAGCGCCGCCTTCAACTGGCTCTTCGAAAACGCGCTCGCGCTCGACGCCGCGTCGCTCTGTTGGTCGACCCTTTGGGCGGCGATTCTGCGGAGCGAGAACCGCGTCGCCGGGTTCCTCTGTTTCAAAGGCCCGCCGCGACCGCTCTTTGATTTTTTAGAAACGGCGCCGAATTTCAAAATCGACGTTGAAACCGTCGCGCCCGACGCCGTTAACGGGAACGCGCAAACCGCCGAGACCGCCGTTAACGGGAACGCGCAAGGCGGCGCGTCCGCCGATAACATCGTCGACGCTTCCGCGCTAACCGCCGTCGTCGAAATCGGATACGGCGTCGACGAAGCGTTTCGCGGACGCGGGATGGCGACGGAGGCGGTCGGCGCGCTCGTCGATTGGGGGCGCGAACGGGAGGGCGTCGGCGCTTTTCTCGCCGAGACCTTGACGGCGAACCTCCCGTCGCGTCGAGTCTTGGAAAAATGCGGTTTTCAACGTTGCGGCGAATCGGACGACGCCTTTTTTTGGCGCGTCGACGTTTCGCGTCGAGCGACCGAAAAGAACGGCGTTTGATTTTTTCTTTTTCGTCGCGTTAAATAGGCGGGGAGACGCGGCGAACGCGTTCGGCGACCGTTTGCGGTTCCGTTCGAGCGTTCGGGTTTCGGCGGGCGTTGGGGAACCGCTCGACGTCGAAGCGGAGAAGCGAAAAACGGAAGCGTTTCATCGGCGGCGTTTAAGCGCTTTCGTCGACGAGCGAGACGACGCGCACTCGCGACTCTTCGACGACGCGAATCTTTCCTTCGCGGGCGAGCCAGCCGATCCCTTCCATCACGTAGTCGCGCGGCGCGCCGATGCGCTTGACGAGCGCGCTGACGCTCTGCTTCCCGTGATAGCGCAAAATCGTCCAAATGCGTCCCGCCATCGTTCCCATCGCCGGCGTTTGATCGCGCCCGCTTTCCAAGCCTTCGCCGTTCCAAATCGGAGTCGTTTCGAACATTTTTTATTCCTTTCGTTCGGTCGTTGAGCGTTGTTCGCGGCGGCTTTTTTGATTTTTTTGTCGCTGAAACGAAAATCGGCGTTTTCAAAGCCGCTTTTCCAAACCGCCTTTCGAACGCGTCGTCGCGGCGTCGACGCGCCGTTTTCCTCAGTCGACGTTAATTTACCTTCTTGAACTCGCGTCGGGAAGGAGACGCGATTTTTTCCAACGCCGTCGAAAGGCGCGGGAAAAACGTCGCGGAAAATCTTGACGCGGGCCGAACCGGCGTTCGTCGGGAACGGTCGCGCCGTTTTTAACGATTGTCGCGGCGAGGGAAGCGCGTCGTCGGCGGGAGTTTAGCGATTAAAACGGTCGCGCGGTCGCGGCTCCGAAGGTTTCGCGTTAAAGTTGGCCGACGCCCTTTCGGAAATCTCGATTTTGTATATAATAAAGGGAGAAAATATTTTCGCAATCGACGCGAGCGCCGCCGTTCGTCGACGGTCGTTCGCCGTAAATCCCGCAATTCGGCGATATAGAAGGAATCAAGAGCGATGTCGAAATTGACGCAATCTTCCGCTTGGCAAAACCTCGAACAACATCAAAAGGAAATGGCGCCGGTTCAAATGCGCGATATGTTCGCGAGCGACCCGGATCGCTTCAATAAATTCTCCGTCGAATTCGGCGGGATCCTCTTCGACTATTCGAAGAACCGCATCAACGAAAAGACGGTCGAACTCCTCGTCGCGTTGGCCGAGCAAGCGAACCTTCGCGGAATGACCGAAGCGATGTTCACCGGCGAAAAGATCAATATTACCGAACGTCGCGCCGTTCTGCACACCGCGCTCCGCAATCGTTCGAACAACCCGGTTTACGTCGACGGCAAAGACGTGATGCCGGACGTTAACCGCGTCTTGGCGAAGATGAAAGATTTCAGCGACCGCGTTCGCGACGGCCGTTGGGTCGGTTACACCGGCAAAGCGATCACGGACGTCGTCAACGTCGGGATCGGCGGTTCCGACCTCGGCCCGTGCATGGTCTGCGAAGCGCTGACGCCGTATCAAACGAACCTCCGCGTTCACTTCGTTTCGAACGTCGACGGGACGCATATCGCCGAAACGGTTAAGAATCTGAACCCGGAAACGACGCTCTTCGTCGTCGCGTCGAAAACGTTCACGACGCAAGAAACGATGACGAACGCGGAGTCGGCGAAAGCTTGGTTCCTCGCGACGGCCAAAGACGAAGCCGCGGTCGCGAAACACTTCGTCGCGCTCTCGACGAACCGCGAAGAAGTCGTCAAATTCGGGATCGACCCGGAAAATATGTTCGAGTTCTGGAGCTGGGTCGGCGGTCGTTACTCGCTGTGGTCGGCGATCGGTCTTAGCATCGCGTTGGCGGTCGGCTTCGAAAACTTCGAAGAGCTCCTTAGCGGCGCGCACGAAATGGACGTCCACTTCCGCACGGCGCCGTACGCCGAAAACATTCCGGCGTTGATGGCGTTGCTCGGCGTTTGGTACAACAACTTCTTCGAAGCGGACAGCTGCGCCGTTCTGCCGTACGACCAATATATGCGTCGCTTCCCGGCCTACCTGCAACAAGGCGATATGGAAAGCAACGGCAAGGGCGTCGACCGCGAAAACAACCGCGTCGACTACTCGACCGGCCCGATCGTTTGGGGCGAACCGGGGACGAACGGCCAACACGCCTTCTATCAGCTGATTCACCAAGGGACGAAGCTGATCCCGTGCGACT
>JAFYVO010000423.1 GCA_017549085.1 Thermoguttaceae bacterium | reverse complement strand
TCCAGCCTTGGAAGTGCGCCGGTTCGATTTCGTCGCGGTCGACTTTTTTGCCGCCGTTTTCAAGGTAAATCGCGTGCAGGTTGAAGCGGTGTTTCCCCGGAATCAACGAAAACGCTTTTTCGGCGTCGGCGCGGAGTTCGTCCGGCGTGCGCGCTTTCCCCGGATAGTTGCCGGTCGCGAGAATCCCGCCGCCGGTCAGTCCGGACGCGTTTTCGAAACCGCCGACGTCGTCCCCTTGCCAGCAGTGGAGCGAAATTTTCACCTTCGCGAGGTTCGCCATCGCCGCGTCGACGTCGACGCCCATTTCCGCGTATCGTTCTTTCGCCAGTTCAAACGCTTGTTCGATTTTACTCATTTTATTTAAAACTCCTAAATTATCGTTTCGCGCTCCGTCGACCGGCGACGCGAGGAAATAGTCGACTGATTATCGACAAAAATTAGGCCGAACCGTTAAGATCCAACGCTGAAAATCCGATATTTGTAATAACGCGAAAATTCGGTATAATTCTCGCAACGCGGCGACAACGGAACGCGCCGCGATTCGCCGAACGCAACCAACGCCGTTAAGGAGCGTTTTATGCGCAACATTTTTGAAATTCGCCGTCGGCGCCGCGTCGTCGCGCTCGTTTTGCTCGTTTTGTTCTCGGCGACGTTCGCCGCGTCGCTCGGTTGCCGCTCCGGCAAAGGCAAGTCGAACCAAATCGAAACGGTCGACGATTTCTTGAGCGCCGATAAACCCGCTTGGTGATCGCCCCGCGGGCCGCGTCCGAAATTTTTAAAGCGCCGAGCGTTCGCGTTCGACGCTTTTTTTGCGTTTCCGCCGCGTGAAAACGCCGCCGTCGTTCCGGCGACGCTTCCAACGCTCGACTTTTTACGCGCTCGCTTCGGCGTTTTCCTCGTCCGCGGCGTTTTCTTTCGGCGGTCGGTTCGCCATCAACACGGCGATCCAACGCGTTTCCGGGAACGATTGGAAAATAATCTTCATAATAACGGCCAACGGCGGCGACAGGAACATCCCGATCGGGCCGAGAAGCCAACCGAACAAAATCAACGCGATCAAAACAATCAACGGCGACAAGTCGAGTCCGTTCCCAAGAAGGCGCGGCTCGATCGCGTAACCGATCGTGCAGTTGATGATCACGAAGAAGACCGCGTCGACCGCGCCGACGACGACGCCGTGTTCGACCGTCGCCAAAACGATCGGCGGAATCGCGGCGACGACGGAACCGATGTTCGGAATATAGTTCAGCAAAAACGCGACGAAGCCCCAAAGCAACGGGTATTGAACGTCCGAAACGACCAGCAACAACGTAACGCACGTCCCGACGCCCAAACTCATCCACGTCTTAATGACCATATAGTTGCGAATGTCGGCGACCACCTTTTGGATATGCTCGTTGACAAAGCCTTGCTTGCCGAGCGCGGCGGTCATTTTTTTCGGGATCGCCGCCGTTTCGCAGAGCATAAAGATGACCAACAGCGTCAAAATGAAACCGTTGCTCGCCAGGTAGCTCAACTCGCTCGCCAATCCGGCCAAAAAGCGGAAAAGCTCGTTCGACCCGGCGGCGACGACGCTCACTTGCGGCGCAAACGGTTCCGGTTCCCCCTCTTCTTCGCCGCTTTCAACGAACAACGCGTCGACGTTTTCGTCCGCTAACGCCGCTTCGCTCGTCTCTTCGCTTTCCGCGATTTCTTCGCGCGCCGTTTCAATCAGCCCCGATTTCGGCGCTTGCGGCGTCAACCCGTCGGGCGCGTCGACCGCGGTCAAGACGCCGGAATTTTTTTCCATCGTCGGCATAAGACCGGTTTGCTCGGTCGCGCCGTCTTGCTTCCAATAAGCGACCGGCGTTATTCGAGCGTCGTCGAGGGTCGCAAGCTCCGCCGGGCGCGCCGTTTCCTTTAAGAGTTTCGTCGTTTCGCCGGAACGCTTCGACTCGTCGCCGCGCCGCGTTTTCTCCGTCGCGTCGCGCATTCGCGCGTTTTCGACGGCTCGGTCGACCTCGTACCGAACGCGCCGCTTCCAAGCGAGTTCGGCGGCCTTTTCCTCCGCCTCTTCTTCTTTCGGCTTCTCGTCCTCTTTTAAAAACGGGATAAAATCGCCGATATTCAAGTTGTAATTCTTCAACTCGTCGTTAAAAAGATCGCGATAAGTCGGAATATCTCGCGCAAACTGCGTTAGTTGCGCGCCGACGACCGTCATCGTTCCAATCCCGACCGCCAAGACGAACAAAATCACCGCGCACAACGAGAACGCTTGCGAAAACCCCTTCGAGCGAAGCCAACGCAACGGAGACACCAACATCGCGGAAAAGAAGGCGGCCAAAAAGATCGGGCCTAAAATACTCCGCGACGCGTGAATCCCGCCCAAAATGATAATCGCCGCCGCTAAAACGACCGCGTAATCTTTTAAGACGCCTTGCTTCTCGCAACCGTCGTTGCGATAATCGCACTTTTTATCGTTTTCGAAACGCTCCGTCATTTTTTCATTCCCAATGCCAAAGAAAAGAACGCGCTTCGCCTTTTATTATCGGCGCGTCGTCATCATACCCAAACGCCGCCAAAAACTCAAGCCCCAACGGTTGCCGCCGCGCGAAAAACGCCGTTATTTCTCAAATTTTATTGTTTTTCCCGGCCTTTTCCTCAAAGTTTCTCGCGGGCGACGCGCCCTTCTTTTCTCATCGCCGCGCGACCAACGCCGTCGACGGCGCGATCAATTTCGCGACGACGATCGGCGTTCCGTTCGCCAACTCTTCCGCGTCGTCCGTCTCGGCGGCGTACTCGACCGAACGCCCCTGTTGCGTTACGACGACCTTCCCCTGTCCGGTTCGGGCCGCCGGAATCCTCAAGTAAACCGTTCCGACCGCGCCGACCGCCGTCGCCTCGCGAAGCGAACCGTCCGCGTTAAACCGCGCAAGGGTTCGCAAAAGGAAATAAACGCCGTAAATCGCCGCGAGCCCGAGCCCGACCGCCAACCCCGCCGTCGCGGCGCGTCCCCAGCCGAGCGCTTCGCCCGCCAAGCCGCCGAGTCCGAAAAACGCGGCTCCCGCCGTCGCCGTTCGAATCGACAACGCTTTCAAAAAGGGAACGCCGGACGCGTCGCCGTCCGCCGCCTCGCCGTCCGCGGCTCCGTCGGTCTCGACGTCGAGATCCAACGCGTCCGGAACGCCGTCGCCGTCCAGATCGCCCCCGCCGAGCCCAAAGAGCGTCGCGCAAAACTGCAAAATAACCAACGTCGACCCTAAAATCGCGCAAAACCAATAAACGCTCGTCATCGCCAACACCTCTTCCTATTTTGAACGTCGCCCGCCGCGCCGTTTATTCTAATTGTATCAAACAAAAGCGCGTCGGGCAAGAAATTTCGTCCTTTTTATAAGAAATTTCGCCAAAAAGAATTGCCGCGCGCGCCTTGACAAACTATAATTTAGAGAAGATACGCAAAATACGCGAACTTACCCAATTTTACCCTTACCCGTTCGGCGCTTTTGACCGCGTTGAGGAGAACCGTTTATGTCGTTCGCCACGTTTTCTTTCCCGCTTTTTGGCGCCGTTAACGTCGGCGCGATCGTCGGCGTCGGCGCCGTTTTGTGCGCCGTTATCTTCTTCGGCTTGCTCGTTTTGTTCAGCGCGCGTTACAAACGCTGCCCGAGCAACCGCATTATGGTCATCTTCGGGCGTTCCGGCGGCAACTCGTCGGCGAAGTGCATTCACGGCGGCGCGAAATTTATCGTTCCGCTCTTGCAAGACTACGCCTATTTGAGCTTGGAACCGATGCAAATCGAAATTCCGCTCCGCGGCGCGCTCTCGATGGAAAACATCCGCGTCAACGTCCCGAGCGTCTTCTCGATCGCGATCGGCACGACGCAGGAACTGATGCAAAACGCGGCGATTCGTCTCCTCGGCATGCAGCGCGAAGCGATCGCCAAGCAAGCGGAAGACGTTATTTTCGGTCAGTTGCGCCAAGTGATCGCGTCGATGCGCATCGACGAAATCAACCGCGACCGCGACGCCTTCCTGACGAACATCCAAACGTCGCTCGAGCCGGAACTTAGCAAGCTCGGCCTCGTCCTCATCAACGTCAACGTTACCGACATCACCGACGAATCGGGGTACATCGAAGCGATCGGGCAAAAGGCCGCGTCGGAAGCGATTCAAAAGGCGCGCGGCGACGTCGCCGACAACGAGCGAATGGGGGAAATCCGGGTCGCGGAAGCCGAAAAAGACAAGGCGATTCAAGTCGCGAACGCGCAAAAAGAACGCGTCGTCGGGACTCGCGAAGCGGAGCGGGAACAAACGGTCAAAACGGCGCAAATCGAGCAAGAGCAAGCGGTTCGTTTGGCGGAACTCGACCGCGTGAAGGTCGTCGGCGAACAGTCGGCGGCGTTCGAGAAAGAAGCGGAAGTCAAGGCGGCGGAACGCGATATGCGCGTCAAGTTGGCGAACGCGGACGCGGCGGCGATCGAAGGCGAAAACCTTGCGAAGGCGGTCGTCGCGAACTCGGAAGCGGAGTTGCAAGTCAAGGAAGCGGAAGCGTTTGAGCGCGGGGAAACGCGCAAGCGTCAAGCGGACGCGTCCGTTTTGGAAGCGGAACACAAAGCGCAAGCGGTCGCGGCGGCGGCTCTTGCGGAACGCGTCGAAGCGGAGCGTCGGGCCGAATTGGAAGCTCCGGCGAAAGCGGAAAAAGCGCGCATCGTCGTCGAAGCGGAAGCGCTCGCCGAACAAAAGCGCATCGAAGCGGAAGGGGAAGCCGCGGCGATTTACGCCAAATTGGAAGCGGAAGCGCGCGGGCAATACGAAATTTTGAAGAAGAAGGGCGAAGGTCTCAAAGCGATCGTCGAAGCGTGCGGCGGCGCTCGCGAAGCGTTCCAAATGCTTATGTTGGACCACTTCGACGAACTGATCGCCGCGTCGGCGCAAGCGATCTCGTCGATCAAATTCGACAAAGTGGTCGTTTGGGACGGCGCCGGTTCCAGCTCGAACGGGTTAAACGGCGAAACGGCGACCTCGAACTGGCTCCGCAATATGGCGAAGACGCTCCCGCCGATGCTGGAAGTGATGAAGGAAATCGGCGGCGTCGAGTTCCCGGAAATCTTGGGCAAAATCGGCGCCCCGGAAGCGCTCGACGCGCAACCGACGGAACCGGAAGTCGCGACCGAAGCCGAACCGGCGACCGACTCCGAATCGACCGCCGCCCCCGAAAATAGCGACGCGAACTAACGTCGCTCCCCGTCGACGCGGCGTAAATCCCCCCCGACGCCGCGTCGACTCCCCTTAAAAAAGAAAGCGCGCCGAGAAGCGAACTTAACCGCTCCTCGACGCGTTTTTTTGTCGACGTTCAATCTCGCTTAACGTTAATCGGGCGCCCGTCCGCTTCGGAGGAGTTCGAGCGGTTCCGCCCGTCCGGCTTTGATCGCGGGCCAAAGCGCCGCCGTCAAGCAAAGCGCGAGCGTCAGCGCGAAACCAAACGCCAACTCTTTTATCGGCAAGATTAACGGCGGATCCGACGTTCCAAACATACTCGCGCCCAACTTCAACGCGCCCTGCGCCGCCAAAAAACCGAACAAGAAACTCGTCGACGACGCGACCAGCGCGATCAAAATCGCCTCGACCAAAATCGCTCGAATCAGCGCCCCGCGCGTCAGCCCAACCGCCCGCATCGTCCCAAACTGCCAACGTCGCGACCGCACCGAGTTCGCGACCGCGCCGACGACCGCGATCGACGCGATGATCAGCGTCGTAATCGGCGTTTTACTCAGTCCCCAAATCACCGAATCGGCGCGTTTAGAAATCGATTGCGTCAACGAATCGCGCGTCGACAGCTTGACGTAAGCGGTTCGCGACGTCGCGTCGTCTTCTCCCGCTTTCCCCGGTTTCGCCGCGAACGTTCCATCCGCTTCGTCGCGTCGCAACGACTTCAACGCCAACGCGTCGCAAGACGTCTCGATTTCGTCGTAAGTCGCGACGTCGCTCTCGTTAAACCAAAAGTAACCGGGCCGTTCGAGTTGATAATCTCCGCGAATCACCCCCTCCGACGCGAACGCAATTCCGCCGGAACGCCCGAAATTGCGCCGGACGCCCCCTGTTTTCGACAGCCAATGCCAACCGGGATAATAAACGACGCCGACGATCGGATACGCAAGCGTTTTGCCGGGATCGCGCGGGTGAACGACGCGAAGTTCGTCGCCCAAATTAAGTTCGTAATCAATTGAAAGCGAATCGGTTACAACGACGCCGCGCCCGCTTTCCATCGCGGCGAACGCGCTTTTCGGGTCGCCATGCAAAAAGCGAAAACCGACGAGCGGCGCTTTGTCGTCTTTCCCGCGAAACGCCCGCTCGACGTCGACGCCAAAGAAAACGACGTTCGCAAACGCGCTTTTCCGAACGCTTTGCGGCGGTATCGAACTTTCGTCGAACGCCGCTTGTTCGACCGCGACTTCAAGTAACGAATCGCGCTTAACGCAAGGCAAATCGGCAAGTTGCGCGACCTGCTCCGGTCGCAAACCGTTCGGCAAAAACGCCGCGAAACAGTTCGGCGTCCCGCGCCCCGGAAGGAACGGCTCAAGCATCGAATACCCCCAAATTTGCGTCGAAACAAAGAGACCGCCGCCGACGCTCAACGCGACGGAAACCGCGACGACTCGGCTCGCGTTCCCGGAAAGTTCCGATCGAATCAAGCGGTAATCGAACCGAAACAACTTTGCTAAAACTGGCAATAAAACGATTTCCGCGCCGCGAATCGTCGCCGGGATCAGCAAAACGACGCCAAGCGCAAGGGCCAAAACGCCGACGCCCGAATGCAGCGCCGCCCGCTCCGGCGTCGTTCCGGTCGCGAATTGGACGAGATAAATGTCGACGCCGATTAGCGCCGCCCCGAGAAGCGCGAACGCGGCAAACAGTCGCGTTTGTCGTCGACGAAGCGCCGGGGAAAAAAGCGTCCCTTCCGCGCCGCCGATCGATTCTAAAGGCTTCGTTCTCGCGCTTTGCAACATCGGCCAAAGCGCCGCCAAAACCGCTCCGACGACCGCGCAACCGAAAGAAACGCCGACCGTTTCCCAGTTGACGCCGGTCGCTTTTCCGGAACAAACGAAGACCAACGCCCAGCCGGTCGCGACGCCGCCAAGCCAACCGGGAATCGCTAAAATCAACGCTTCCAACAAGATGGAAAGCGCGACCTGTCCCCGCGTCAAACCGACCGCTCGGTAAAACGCTATCAACCGACGTTGCGCCGCGACGCTCGCGTTCAGCGCCGTAAAAACGATGAAAATCGACGCGAGCGCCGCCAAGAGCGTTCCGCTCGCCGCTTGATACTTAAACGACTGATTTTGCTTAAATTGCGCCGCTTTTCGCTCGATAATTTCCGGCTCCGTTACAAGCTCGAAATTTGGGAGTCGCGCGGCGATTTTTTCGCTCCAACGTCCGCGAAAATCGTCGACCGACGTCCGCAACTTCAACATAAGCGCCGACGTCGCAAGCGGTTCCGTTCCGGCAATCTCGCGCCCGAGCGCCGTCGAAACGTAAAACGTTTCAAAATTCGGATCCGCGACGACGCCGACGACTTTCAACTGAAACTCCGTCCCTAACTTCGGGCAAATTAAGAAGATAGAGTCGCCCGGTTTCGCGCGCAATTTCTCCGCCCCCTTTTCGGTCAACACCGCTTCGCGAGCGTTCGACTCCGGCGACGCAAACCATTTTCCTTCAATAAGTTCGAACGGCGAATCTTGCGCGTCGGTCGCCCAAAACTGCAAACCGCTCCCGGACGGCGTCCCCATCACCGCCCGATAAGCCGCGTAAGCGCGGCGCCGCAACTCCGCGTCGACGCCCTGCGCCAACGCGCTATCCTCTTCGACCGCAAGCGTTTCCAACGACCGTTTCAACGTCGGTCGGTCTTTTTCTTCGACGGCGTCCGGGTCTTCCAAAATCGACCGTTCCGTTCCCGGCGCGTAAACGAACGCCGTCGACGGCGCCATTTCAACGGCGAACGCAACACCTTCGTCGGCGCGGATTTCCGCAATCAACTCCGGCGAAATTCCAACGACGCCGCGACCGCCGCGCCGCCCGCCTTTCTTCCCGGCGCCGTCTTTCTTAACGCCTTTGCCAACGACTTCTTTAACGTCTTTATTATCAACGCTTCCGCCGATTTTCGCTTGCGCCGCTTCCTCGCTCTTGGTATCGGGGGCCGGGCGCGTTATCGCCAAGGGCCCGCTAAAACTCCCGCCTCCGCGACGTTCCGCCGCATCGCCGTCTTTCGCCGCGATTTTTACGTCGCAAGTCCCTAAATAATCGGCTTCTTCGGTCGTCGCGTCGATAAAAAGCGCTTGAAAGCCGCCGATCGTCCAAACGATCAAACAGGACGACGCCGCGATCGCTAGCGCGACGAAAGCAAGGCGCGCTTTCTGCCGCCGCATCCGCGAAACCGTCGTCGACAACACGAACCTCATCATTTTTATCTCCTTTCATTTCGCGGTTTAATTGCTTCTCGATTCGCGACGCGCAATCTCTTGATAACGCGCCGCCAACGCCGAGGCGTCGGAAAATTCGCTCGTCGACATATCGGCCGCGATTTCGCCGTCGCTCAATACGACAACGCGTCGCGCCCAAACGGCGACCGCCGGTTCGTGCGTTACCAACGCGATCGTTCGCCCCTCCTCGCGGTTGAGCTTATTCAAGACGCGGCAAACGTTTTGACCGCTCGTCCAGTCGAGATTTCCGGTCGGCTCGTCGGCTAAAAGAACCGCCGGATCGGCGCAAAGCCCCCGAGCCAACGCGACGCGCTGTTGCTGTCCGCCGCTCAAGGAATCCGGATACTGCCCCAACTGTTGCAATATATCAAGTTCCGCGCTAAGTCCGCGCATCTTTTCCAACGTCGACGCAACGTCGCGACCGTCCGCGCGCAACGGAAAAAGAATGTTTTCCTCCGCCGTTAAGTGCGGTATCAGGTTGTAACTTTGGAAAACGACGCCAAGTCGCCGCCGCCGGAAAATCGTCAACTCGCGGTCGCCGCAGTCAAAAATCCGCTTCCCCTCGACCTCGACGCTTCCGGAAGTCGGGCGCGTCAACCCGGCGATCAAGTGCAGCAAAGTGCTTTTGCCGGAACCGCTTGCGCCCATAATCGCGACGAATTCTCCTCGCTCGATCGTCAAATCGACGTTCGAGAGCGCCGCGAATTCGCCGTCGCCGCGCCGATACTTTTTCGTCAATCCGGTCGTTTTCACCGCGATTTCCGCGCCGCCCGCCGCCACGCCGACGCTATTATTAGTTTTTCTTATACTGCCGTTCATTTGATTTTATTATTATCGCTCAAAAATCGATTCCAACGTCTTTTAAACGCCGCAAACCGCGTTATTTCTCAACTTAATCCGCCGCGCAATACGTCAAGACCGTCAAGACGTACCCGGTAACGAGGTTCGCGTCGGTTTCCATCCACATCCGATCGGTATTCACCCAAGAACCGTCGACGTTTTGCGCGAGCGCCAACGTCTCGACCAACTCGCGCCGCCAGTCGTGCGCGACGCCGTCCTTATCTTCGAACGTCTTGACGCCCAACGCTTTAAGACACTTCGACGCCGTATGATAATAATAGTAAAGCCCGCGTTTGCCGAGTCCCGGGTTCTCCGACGTCGTGTAATTATCGCGAATCCAGTTTGTCGCCGCTTGGACGCGCGGATCGTCGGCGGTCAACCCGGCGTAAATCAGGCTTTTAAGTCCGGCGTACGTCATGCTCCCGTAACTGCGCAATCCGCCGCTAACCTCTTGTCCCGCCGGGTTTTCCTCTTCCGAAACAAAGGTGTAAACAAAGCCGCCGTCGTTCGTTTTCGCGGTCGAACCGCCGACCGGATTGTTCTCCGATTCCAAATTTTGACAGCGCGACACAAAGACAAGCGCGTCTTGAATCGCCGGGTCGTCCTCGTCGGCGCCGATTTCTCGCAAGGCTTCGATAAAAAACTGCGTGTTCGAGAGGTCGGGGCGCGTCCCGCTTCCGGCGCCGTACCCGACGCCGCCGAAATATTCCTCGTCTTGCGAAATGCCGTTACCCTCGTTATATTGAGTACTTCGAACGAATTTCTCGGCGTTTGCGACAACGACGTCGTACCGTCCGTCTCCCGCCGCTTTGTTCGCCAAGTCGAAACAAACAAGCCCCAAACAAGACTCGTACGACGCGACGTGCCCGCCGGACGAGTAAATCCCGCCGTCTTCTTGGATTGCGTCTTCGAGAAACGCCAGCGTCTTCGCGAGAACCGGGTCGTCGAGCGCGACGCCGCATCGCAAAAGCGCGGTCGCGACAACGATCGTCGGGCCGACTCCGGCGCGCGGCGACGCGGAGAAGGAGCCGTTCGACATTTGCGCCGTTTTCAAAAAAGCGACGCCGTCCTTAACCAGTTGCAAACGCAACGCTTCGACGTCGGCGCGTTCCGTCTCGGAAAGGGTCGAGCGCATCTTGGGCGCCTCGACGATCGGCGCGCTTTGACCTCCGCGTCCGCCGCCGTTCGGCCCGCCTTGACCTCCGTGTCCGCCCAAACTCGGCCCGCCTTGCCCGCCGCGACTTTCCGCTCCGGCTCGTCCCGAACGCTCGCCGCGTCCGCCGCGCTCGCCGCCGTCTTGCGCCCAAACGACCGTCCCGAACGTCAGCGACGCCGCGCAACAAATTGCGCCGAACCCGCGAACCCATTTCGCCGTTTTTTCTCTTTTATCGTTTCGATTTTTCATCGTTAATTCCTTTTAAAAAAGCGGTTGCTCAAACGCCGCCCGTTCAAAACGACGAAACGAACGGCGCGCTTTCTTCGTTATTATACGTCAAAGTTCGACGTTCGTTTCGCTCCCGGAACGCGTCGCCGCGGCCCGCCAAACGTCGAGCGAAACCGTTTCGGCGACGTTGCGAACCGAACCGTCGGCGAAACCGACGACGACGATTCCCGGATGATTCGAGCTTGCGCCGTCGAACGTCAGTTCTTTGCCGCGCAACCAAACCGACGGAACCCGAGCGTTCGGAACGGAATACGCCGAATAACCGGTCGCGTAATGCCGCCCCGTTATCCAAGGGAAACCGCGGTGCGAACCGGTCGCCGACGGCTTCATCGCCGCCAAATCGGGCTCGACGTAATCGGCGCAAGTTCCCTCGCCCAAAACATATAAGCGGTCCCAATCGTTGTCGCCCGGCGCGGTCGGCGTCGTCGCAAACTGCAAACGCGCCTCCGAAACGACCATCGTTTGGGAAGTTCCGTCGGTTAGCGACGCAAACGACGTTTGTCGCCAAGCGAACGCGCCGTCGTTGAGTCCGCCGTCGAGGTTGTTCCCGTCGCCGGTCGACGTTCCGCTGCAAAAGACGTAATTATTGCCGTTAGCGTAAACGTCGTCGTGATTCGGCTGCTTGGCGACGCGCGGCTGGTCTTCGCTCGGACACGCCAACGTCGAACATGGGAAATCCAACTTCTCAATAATCGCTTCGTTAAGCTTCGTCTTTTGCCAATAGACGCGCCAATTGTCGTAATCGCCGAAGTTAACGCCGAGCATAAAAGCGCCCTGCTCGATATACGGCAAAATCCGCGCTTGAATCGAAAACGCCGTGTCGTAAACCTTGCCGTCGGCGGCGCTTCGTCCCCAACTAGTAAACTGCGGAAAACCGTTTAGCGCGTCGTGATAGTTCGCCAGAGCCAACGTCCATTGCTTGACGTTGTTCGCGCATTGCATCCGCCGCGCCGTCTCGCGGGCCGCCTGAACCGCCGGAAGGAGCAGGCCGATCAAAATCCCGATAATCGCGATCACGACGAGCAACTCGACGAGCGTAAAACCGTTTTCCTCGCCGCGGTTTGCCCCAACGCCGCAAACCGCCCATTTTTTCTTATTTTTCCAATTCTTCATTTTATTTACCCAAACATCTATTAGACGCTTATTTTTTATTTTCGCAACACAAACGCCGACGCGCAAAAGTCTTTCGCTTTTGTCGAGATTTCAAACGACAACAAAAGTCGACGCGCCGCCGCCTAGGGCAAGTATCAAATAAGAAGCCGAATCGACGCGCAAAGAGAAGCGAGCGCCGTTCGTTTCGCGTTTCCGTCCTCGACGTTGAACCGTCGAAACGCGTTAAAAAGCGCAAGACGCGCAAAATAAAGAATTTTTTTCAGTTTAATCGCCGCGACGCCGAGCCGTCGGAACGCCGCGTCCAAAAGTCGCCAAAACTCGCG
Organism: Thermoguttaceae bacterium; assembly: GCA_017549085.1. GTDB lineage: Bacteria > Planctomycetota > Planctomycetia > Pirellulales > Thermoguttaceae > RUG369. Next base: position 5,252 of record JAFYVO010000423.1, on the reverse strand, counting down.
TTCCAAGCGGTTTTCGCCGCCGACGCCCCCAAGAAACGCCCAAGTTCGCGGAAAAGCGCCGCCGAACGCGCCGAACGTCGACAAGAAAAAAAACGTCGCCGACGCCGCGAACGCCCGACGCGCTCGCTCGACCGCCGCAACGTCTTCGAGCGCGACGACGTCCGACGCCGCAAGCGCCCCTACCGCGTTCAACGGGTTGCCGTCGAACGCCGCCGCCCAAAGAAACGCCTCGCCGCCGGTTTCGCCGCTCTCTTTATTAATATCGTCAAAATCGCCGTCCAACGCGCTTTCGTCTCCGTCGAGCGTCCTCAAAAACGCCAACGCCGCGTCGACGCCGCCGTCAAACTCCGCGCCGTCTTCCCCGTCTTCCGATTTTAACGCCGCCAACGTCGTCGACGCTTCCTTCGACGCTTCCGCCGACGCCAAGCGCTCCGCCGCGAAGTCGAACGCCGCTCCGGATCGCCGCCGACGCTCGAACGCCGAACGCTCGGTCGCGGTCAACGTCGCGAGAAATTGCGCCGTCCCCTCCGGCCCGACGTTCCAACGCGCCCAACCGTCCGCGACCGCCCGCAACGCGCCGTCCGCCCCCGGTTCCGAACGCCGCGTCGACCAAAATTCGACCGCGCCGGCGCAAAGACGACCGTCGAAATCGGCTCGCAAGCGCTCGACGACGCAACGGTCGCCCGTTTTCTCAAAATCGCCGAAAGCGCCCCAATCCTCCGTTTTAACGCGCTCAAAGTCGTTAAAATCGCCGCCGTTTCCCCAAATTTCGCCGCCGTCGGTCGTCAACCGCGCCGCCGAACGCTCGACGACGCCGTCGCGCAACGCCGGTTTGGCCGCCGGACGCAACAACGCCGTCGCCGCGACAAGCGCGAACGCCGCCCAACAAAGTCGCCCCAGCGCGGTTCGAGGGAATTTTAGCATCGTCTAACTTTCGTTCGTTAAAAAAAGCGGGCGCGGCGGACTTTTCCCCTTAAAAGCGGCAAAAACGGCCCGAACGCTCCCGCGATTCGTTCGAAGTTCATTATAATAAGGGCGCGGCGGCTTGTCAACCGGAAGCGTTTCGCTTAAAATAAAGGGGGACGGCGGTTCGACTTGCGTCGGCGTCCCATTTTCACCGTTTCCCCTATTTTAACGTCCCGTCGCTAAGGAGCGTTTATGAAGTTGCAAACGTTGGTCGAATTTTTGGAGAAAATTTTTCCGCTCGAACTCGCCGAAAGTTGGGACAACGTCGGCCTCCTTGTCGGCGACCGTCGCCGCGAAATCAAGCGCGTCCTGACCTGCTTGACGATCGACCGCGCCGTCGTCGACGAAGCGGTCGCGACCGGGGTCGACTGCGTCGTTTCGCACCACCCGTTCCCGTTCCGCGCCGCGAAACGTTGGACGTTCGACACGACCGACGGCGAAATCCTCTCGAAGCTGATGGGCGCCAAAATCGCCGTTTACAGCCCGCACACCGCGCACGACTCGGCGTTTTTCGGCGTCAACCGCCAACTTGCGGCGGGTCTCGACCTCCTCGACGTTCGCCCCCTGATCCCCGGAACGACTCCGGCGTCGCGGGACGCGCTCGACGGGCTCGAACCGAGCGTCGCCGATCTCGTCGCGCAAGACTTCCCGGCGAAAGGCGCGAAATCGAACGCCGACGCGCCCCTTCTCGGAACCGGTCGAATCGGACGCTGCGAAAAGCCGACGACCTTCGCCGCGCTGATCGAGCAAGTCAAGGATATGCTGCAAATCCCGGCGCTTTTGGCGGTCGGCGACGCCCAAAAAACGATTCGCAAAGTCGCGATCGGTTGCGGCGCGGCGGACGATTTTGTCGGAACCGCCGCCGACGCGGGCGCCGACGCGCTCCTCCTCGGCGAAGCGCGCTTTCACGCCTGCCTTGAAGCTCGCGCTCGCGGACTCGGCTTGATTCTCGCCGGGCATTACGCGACCGAACGCTTCGCCGCCTGCATCCTCGCCGACCGAATCGCTCGCAAATTCCCGGAACTTTCCGTCAAAGCAAGCGACAAAGAGAGCGACCCGATTCGCGTCGTTTGAGTCCCGCGCGCCGACGTTATTAATATATAGGGGGGACGCGCTCCGCTCCGCCGTCCGTTTTGCCAAGCCGCCGACTTTCCGTCGAGCGGCTTTTTTCGCTCCCCGCCACTATCGCGCGCCAAAGCGACAAACTGTTGCCCCTGCTTTCGACAACCAATTATAAAATACACAAAATAGATAATTTAGAGAAAGAAAAAATTTCAAAAAAAACGTTTTTTGTCCTTCAAAGTTGGGCGTCGGGGGCTTGTAGAACGCGCGGAAGGGTTTATAATTAGAATAAAATTTTATCGAGAAGCGGTTGTCCGCCCGGGGGTCGTCGACGCGCTCGGTTTCGCTTTGAAATCGAATCGTCGCGCGCCTTCCTCGATAACCCGCTCTTCCGACGCGGCGCCGACGTTTGTCGTTTTTTCCCGCGATTTTGGAAGATTTTCAAACGGTAGTTTAGCGCTCAAAGGAGATTTACAGTGGCTGCTGTCAACGTTGGTATTAATGGTTTCGGTCGTATCGGTCGTATCGTCTTCCGTCAAATGATGAAGGCTCCGGAAAAGTACAACGTCGTCGGTATCAACGACTTGACCGACACGAAAACCCTCGCCATCCTTCTCAAATACGACTCCTCGCAAGGTCGTTTTGACGGCACGGTCGAATACGATGAAAAGAACCTCATCGTCAACGGCAAAAAGATTCCGGTTTCGGCCGAAAAACAACCGTCCCTCATTCCGTGGGCTGAATTCGGCGCCGACGTCGTCCTCGAAAGCACCGGCTTCTTCACCAACCCGGCCGCCGACGGCAAAGAAGGTTACGACAGCCACAACGCTCGCAAAGTCGTCATTTCCGCTCCGGCGAAAGGCGCTGGCGACGAATTCTTCACCTGCGTTCTCGGCGTCAACGACGACAAACTGAAGCCGGAACACAAATACGTTTCGAACGCTTCCTGCACGACCAACTGCCTCGCGCCGGTCGCCAAAGTCCTCAACGACAACTTCGGCATCGTCAAAGGTTTGATGACCACGGTCCACTCCTACACGAACGACCAAGTCACCCTTGACAAACCGTACAAAAACATCTACCGCGGTCGCGCCGCGGGCGTCAACATCATCCCGACGACCACCGGCGCCGCGAAAGCCGTCGGTCTCGTCATTCCGGAAGTCAACGGCAAACTGACCGGTATCTCCCTCCGCGTCCCGACCCCGACCGGCTCCATCGTCGACCTCGTCTGCGAAACCGCCAAACCGGTCACCGTCGAAGCCGTCAACGCCGCCGTCAAAGCCGCCGCCGCTTCGGAACAAATGCAAGGCGTTTTGGACTACTGCGAAGATCCGATCGTCCTCGCCGACGTCGTTGGTCAAACCTACAGCTCGATCTTCGTTCCGGAATGGACGATGGTCATCGGCGACAACATGGTCAAAATCTTGTCCTGGTACGACAACGAAATGGGTTACAGCACCCGCGCCGCCGACCTCATCTACAAGCTCGGCAACATGTAATTTGAGGTTTTACGACCTTAAATTCAGCGTTTAAGCGTCGCTATGCGGAGTCGTCTCCCTAAGCGCGACGCTTAAACGTCGGCTTTGCGCCGAAACTTGAATCGGGAGTCGAAGTTGCGAAACGCTTGCGCGGTCGCGATTTTGGCTCCCGTTTTTCGTTTTACGCGTTCTTTTTCCTTGCGCTTCCTTATTTTCAACGTTGGAACGTCGACGCGATCGACGCATTGTTAAATGACGCCCGATTTTTTAAAAAACGTTTACCTTTTAAGCGCGATTTCGAGCGTTACGTTCGGCCTTATCGGCGCGCTCGTCGTCGCTCGTCGCATCGGTTACCTTGCCGGAGCGATTTCTCACTGCGCGTTCGGCGGAATCGGTTTCGGTCTTTGGTTCCAACAAGCGTTGAAGACCGGCGCGCTGGGTACGTTGGCGTTGGCGGCTTGCTTCGCGTCGCCGGAACGCGCGCCCCAACTTTGCGAACGTTGGAGTTCTTTCGTCAACCCGATCCCGACGGCGCTTCTATTCGCGGTTTTATCGGCGCTCCTCGTCGACGCGATTCGGCGGCGCGCCAAAGAACGCGAAGAAACGCTCCTCGGAGCGATTTGGGCGATCGGGATGGCGCTCGGTCTCCTTTTCATCGAACGCGTCGACGGGTACGTTTCGGTCTCGACCTATCTTTTCGGCGACGTTCTCCTCATCGGGCGGAGCGATATTTGGACGGCGACGGCGCTCGGCGCGGCGATTCTTCTCGTCGTTTTTTGCGATTTTAAGCGGCTCGAAGCGGTTTGTTTCGACGAAGAATACGCCGAGCTACGCGGGGTCAACGTCGACTTTCAAAACCGACTCCTGTTGACGCTCGCGGCGATCGCGGTCGTTTTGATGTTGCGCATCGTCGGAATGGCGATGATCGTCGCGCTCCTAACCCTCCCGGCGGCGACGGCGGGTCGCTTCACCAAACGTCTCGGAACGACGATTATCGCGTCGATCGCGATTTGTTTCGTCGGCTCTTGGCTCGGAATTTGGCTGAGTTTCCTACTGAATTTCTCAACCGGGCCGACCATTATTCTAGTCGTCGCCATTTTTTACGGAATTTCTTTACTTTTCGGTAAAAAGTAACGGCGCCGCGTTTAAACCAGGAAATTTAGGTAAAAATAAACGGCGACAACGCTTTTGACGATGTAAAAATGCGTTTTTTTAAACAAAATAGCGTTTAAGCTCTTGAAAAAACGTAACTATAGGATTATTATAAAAGCAACAAAGACGCGCGATTTGAAAGCGTTTTGCGCTTAGACGCGGCTTTGAATGTGTTTAACACAACTTAAAAGGAAAAAAAAATGAAGAAATTCTTTGCTCTTACCCTCGTCGCGGCTTGCGCCGCTTGCATGTCCCTTGGTTGCAAACCGGCCGCCGAACCGGCCGCGACCGAAGAAGCCGCCGAACCGGCCGCCGCCGCGACCGAAGAAACCGCCGCCCCGGCTGAAGAAGCGGCTCCGGCCGCCGAAGCCGCCCCGGCTGAAGAAGCCGCTCCGGCCGCTGAAGAAGCTCCGGCTGCGTAAGATTCGATTTTAATTCGATTCTAACGATCAAAGCCCGCGTTGCAAAGCGCGGGCTTTCGCGTTTCTTGCGTTTCTCTCCTTCCAGTTCGCGCCGCCCAACCTCCAACCGCCCAACCTCAAACCGCCCAACCTCAAACCGCCCAACCTCAAACCGCCAAACATCAACCCGCCC
>JAFYVO010000045.1 GCA_017549085.1 Thermoguttaceae bacterium | reverse complement strand
GTCGCCGCGACCGTGGTGGCCGGAGCCGACGCCGACGATTTTCGACGAATCCGGGAATTCGCGAGCGTGTTTGAACGCGGTCGGGAAGAGGGAGCCGGAGCCGTAAAGTTCCGCTTGGTTCGTGCCGTCCGGGTTCATGTGGAACAAGATGCGGCTGTAATAGTGCATAATGTCGCTATATTCCCAACGCAAATACATAATGCGCCCGTTTTTGAGCGGCGTCGGGTGCCAGTCGGAGTCTTGTTCGAAGGTGAGTTGGCGCGTTTTCTTCGTTTCCGGGTCGATGGAGTAGATGTTCGCCATCGGGTCGGAGCCGTTGATGCACGGGAGCCCTTGCTTACCGGCGTTCGAGCAGGCGATCACTTGCCCTTCCGGCGTGTAGCAGGAGTCGAAGAAGTCGACGTCCGGCTGATCGGTCGGCGAGAGCGTTTTGAGGTTGTTCCCTTCCGCGTCGACTTCGAAAATCGCCCAACGTTTGTTGTCGTCGGAAACGGCGGTGAACATGACGCGGTTCCCGTCCCAGTGGAGTTCCGGTTCGAGGATCGGCGAGCCGTTCGTCGGTTTGTAGATCGGCGTGAAGGTCGGAGTTTCGGCGCGCAAATCGGAGAGAACGCCGAGTTCGCAGTTCCAGCCGCCCTTCGGGACTTTGTCGATCGTCATAAAGTTGTCGCCGACCGCCGGAAGACGGTTCGAACGAACGACGAGAAGTTGCAAATCGTCGAGCGCCGGGTTTTCGAGGAGCGCTTTGCGGCGGAACGCGGCGAACTTCGCTTCCCAAGCGGCGTCTTTGACTTCCGCTTTTTCGAGTTCGGCGAGTTCCGCGAGGTATTTTTCGCCGTTCGGGTAATCGTCGGCGAACTGCGTGATCATATCGTCGATCGCGCGGCGAACCGATTCGATCGTGTTGACGGGGCGGTCGTTGTTGTTCCCCGGGAACTGTTGCGCCGAAGCGGGCGCCGTCGAACCGAGCGCGAGGAGAACCGCGAGCGCAAACGCGCCGAGAGTGCGTTTCATCGGATTTGTCCTTAATTAATATATAGGGCGAAAAAATCGGACGTCGAAGTCGTCGCCGTTTTGCGCCGACGTTAAAATGGGAGGAACGCGCGGTCTGGGGTGAGCGCGCGCCCTGCGGACGCGGACGCTAACCCAACGCGTTTTGTTGCGTCGAGTATAACACAGAACGCCGCCGATGTAAAGAATTGTTTCCGAAATGGGGCGTTTTTTTGAGAAAACGGACGGAAACCGCGTTGCGCCGCCTTGCGCGTCGCCGTCGACGGCGTATAATATAGGCAAGCTGGTGAAAACGGGCGCTTTGGCTCGACAATTTGCCACTTTCGCTTCGTCGGAACGGTTCGAGAGGATTCGGGACGATTAGGTAGAATAGCGGGATTGTCGCGGTTAGGAGAGGCGCGCGGCGAAAACTTGTCGGAAAACGCTAAAAATTTCAAAAATATCCTTGTAAAAACGACGTTTTCCGGTTAATCTATTAAAATAGCCGGGAGAAGGAGCGTTCAAACCGTTCCGTCGCGTCCCGGCGGCGAACCCTAAACGCCGACGCGCGCTTTCGAACGCGCCGAGCCGTCGCCCTGCGCGCCGGACTTTGTCGGCGCGACGCGATAGGAAGAACTTGACAGAGGAATAAAAATGAAGGTAAATTGCATCTCGACGCTTCGCTCGTCTAATTCGGCGCTCGCCGTCGCGCTGAAAACGCTTTTGTGCGCGCTCTTGTTCGTCGGTTTTGTCGCGACGACGACCCCCGCGTGGACTCCGGCGTCTTGCGCGTTCGCCGACGACGACGATGATAACGATAATAACAATAACAACGACGACGATGACGACGATGAAGATCGCGACGAATTCCGCGAACTTCGTTGGGGGTATCGCGAAGCGGTCGGCGGTTTTATGGTCGACGCGAACCGCGTTCTCCGCAACGCGAACGTTCAAGAGTTGAGCGCCGACGTCGCCGCGAAGATGGCCGAAATCCCGTCCGACCTGCAACAAGCGGCGGCGGAACGCAAGATCTCGCTCAAACGTCTGAACGCGTTGGTCGCCGAATGCGAAGCGAACAACGTCGAAATCCCGGAAGCGGCGCGCTGCCTCGGCGGTTTGACGGCGATCGAATACGTCGTCGCGGTTCCGGAAGAAAACGATATTTACCTCGTCGGCCCGGCCGAACCGTGGACGGTTTCCGACTGCGGCACGCTCGTCGGCAAGAAGAGCGGCAAACCGGTTCTTCGTCTTGAAGACCTGATGGCCGTTTCGAGCGCTTGGAACGGCGGCAAAGTTTCGCCGATCTCCTGCTCGATCGACCCGACCCGCGAAGCGATCGCCCGCTTGACCGCGCTCCAAATGCCGGCCGCGGAAGAAGAACTCGCCGCTGCGATGGGCCAAATGAACGTTACGCTCCAAGGCGTCCCGACCGACAGCCGCGTCGCGAACGTCTTGGCCGCCGCCGACTACCGTATGAAACGCTTGAGCCTCGGCTTCGACGAAGCGGAAATCAAGAACTTCCCGAGCTACTTCTCGATGGTCAAACGCGGTAGCGCCGCTTACGGCCAACGCTTCTGGATGGAACCGCAATACGAAACGGTCTATCGCGACGCCGATTCGCTCGTTTGGAAGGTTTCCGATTCCTCCGTCGCCGTTCTGACCGAACGCGAAGCGCTCGCGAAAGACGGTTCCCGCAAAGCGACCGGCAAAACCGACGCCGCCGCGACCCGTTGGGCGAAAAACATGACCCGTCGTTATAACGAACTCGCCAAGGCTGAACCGATCTTCGCCGAAGCGAAAAACTGCATGGACGTCGCGCTCGTCGCCGCGTTGATCGTTCGCGAAAACCTCGCGAAGAAAGCCGATTGCAACCTCGACGCGATTCTCGGCGGCGCGGTCGCGACCCCGGAATACGTCGTTCCGGCTTCGGTCCAAGGCGATTCGTTGGTTCGCGTTTCGTCGAACGCCGTCGCGTCGGTCGCCGGCGGTATCCTCGTCAACCCGTGGGCGACGCTCGAAAACGACGTCGAACTCTCCGCCGAGTTGAACGACTACAACGTTACTTTCGCCGGTTCGAACTGGTACGCCGACTGATGAACGGCGTTTGAACGGTTCTTCCCGTCGAACGAACGGAGAGCGATTTCGGTCGCTCTCCGTTTTTTTGTTACTTGCGCGTCGCGGAAAAGCGGGGACGGCGAAGAAACGGGCGTCGCGAAAACGGCGAACGGCGAAAAGCGGCTCAATACGACGCGAAAAGACGAAACGGCGGCGTCGCGAGGAAAAAAGCGGCGCGGCGAAAGAAGAAAACGTTCAAAAACGGCGAAACGCCC
>JAFYVO010000422.1 GCA_017549085.1 Thermoguttaceae bacterium | reverse complement strand
GCCCTTCTCGTCGAGCGAAGGGAACGTTCAAATTTTGGAACGGCGATCGATTTTGGACGCGTCCGGCGACTTCGTCGGGACGCGCTTGACGGCGCTCGAAACGGTCGGTTCAAAAACGACGACGACCTTCAAGGCGACCTTGCCGATCGAGCGCGTCGAGTTTGTCGATTTTAACGACGAACAAACGGACAAACCGCTTGAATCGCCGACCGGTTCCGCGTTCGACGTCGAGTTCCGCCCCCGTCAGCTCCGGGTTGTCAACGTTTATTTCCGCCGAAGTTCGCTCCGCTAATCGGCGCTTCACAACCGACGCGGCTCTTTTCGTTAATCGCGCCAACATTCGTCCGCAAAAAAACGCTCCGAGTTCCCCCGGAGCGTTTTTCTATTCCTCCTAATCGACGCGTTTTAACGTCGCTCGCTCGACTCCCGTCGCGCCGCGCCCGTTTCCAGCGTTCTTTTTTAACTCAACGCAAGCGGAACGTCGCCTTTTCCGGCGTTTCGTTTTGCGCGTCGCGGAGGAGTTCGCGCTCCGAAATTTTGACCGGTTCGACGGTCAACTCCGGCACGTTGAACGATTTTGTCGAATTTAACGTCTTCATCGGGTCGCGTTGCGGCAACATAAACGGCTTCGAAACTTCCCCATTTTCGCCAATATGCGCAAAGTAAAGGCGCGTATGCGAACCGTCGTCGCGACGCGAGCTGAAAACGAACCAACGCCCGTTCGAAGACCAAGAATGCCAGCTGTCCGGCTCGGTCGGCGAGTTGACTTCGTCGAGCGCCCGCGCTTTTCCGGTCGTCAAGTCGAGCGTCCAAAGGTCGGCGTCGCGAAACCAAATTGGGAAGCAACCGCGTCGCGCCAAGGTGAACATCAGCGTCTTTCCGTCCGGCGAAACGCGGGGGAAGGCGGCGCTTTTGTCGAGCGCGACGGCGTCGAAAACCCGCTCCGGCGCGCCGAATTTTCCCGTTTTCTCGTCGAAGTCGACCTTCATCACGTCGTATCGGAACTCGTCTTGCAGACGCGGGACCTCGTCTTTTCGCGCCGCGACCGGTTGACGCGGCGTTTTGAAATCGGGAGCCTTCGCGCAACAATAATAAAGCGTTTTCCCGTCCGGCGACCAAGTCGGATAGGTCGGCAAAAAGTTGTCGTCGCTCGGCAAAATCGGCGTCAGTTCGTTCTTTTTCACGTCGTAAAGGAGCAGATCGGAAAAAGAATCCAGCACGTTAATCCGATTTTTATCCCGAGTATGAAAAATTTGCGCCGTTTGATTCGACGAAAAAGCGACGTGCGGCGAGTTCGGTCGCCAAGCCGCGTACGCGCATCCGGCGTCGAGCCCCTCGGCGTTCAGGTCGACTTTCTTAACGGTTCCTCCGTCGACGACGACCGTTCCCGGTTGTTTGAAACGCAAATGAAAGAGGAAGGAGTCGGTTTGTCCGGCTTGGAACGTATGACAGTTGACGCAAGTCCGTTCGGCGACGAGACGGGCGCGGATAATCGGGCGTTCCTCGAACGTTTCGAGCGACCGAGTCCAAAGCGCAAGATCGGAATAATACTCATAACCGGGAAAAACAAGGCGATACGAAACCCAAGGGTCGATCGAATCGGGCGAAACGCGCATTTCCCAATCGGCGTATTTTACCCAACCGCCGTTTTTCCCCTCCTTTTTCTTCCCCTCTCCGTCTTCCTCTTCGACGCAATTTAACGCGAAAAGTTCGAAACGCAACGCTTTGCCGACGTTCCGAGCGAGCAAGCGGCGCCATTTCCGCTGCGAAAATCGGATTTCCTTTCCGGAAAAGGTCGCAAACGGCCGTTCGCCTCCCTCTTCGAAGACGCAAGTAACGAACCGCGCGGCGTTTTCTTGAACGTCGAAGTTCAACGGCGCGACATTCGGCGGAATCGTTACGTCGCGATAATCGGGGTAAATCGTCGGCGCTCGGTCGAGAAGCGCGAACTCGGTCGGCGGTTCCGACGCGGCGCCTCCGACAAACAACGCGACGGCGAGAAGTCCGACCGCTCCGACGCCCGCCGCAAGGAAAAGACGGCGTTTCGAATCGCGACGTTTCCCCGTCTCGCCAACTTCGCCGTTCCCCCCGTTTTCTCTATTTTCGCTATTTTCGGCGTTCTCAACGTTCTCGCCGTTTTGCCCCGTCGTCGCTTCCGCCGCGTCCGTTTTTTTCTCGTTCGTCGTTTTCATCTTCGCCCAATTTGCCTAATCGTTGCAAAACTTCGCCGTCGCGCTTTTCTCAAACGCCGCGCCCGCCCTTTTGTTCCGGCGTTCCTTTCCCCTTCATTATACCGGAGCCGCGCGGTTTCGTCAAAGAGGGCGTCGCGACCGCGCCAACCGTTAAAATCGTTCGTCGCGTCGATAAAAAAACGTCGAACCCGAAAGTTCGACGTTAACAACCGCGTCAAAATACGCCGGTTAGCAAAAACCGCTAAAATTTAACGGCCGCTTGCAGGATCAGCGAGTCGTGCGTCGCGTCGACCGTTTCGGCGCCCCGATGCGCGTCGACAAAGGCGCGTTCCCAGTTCAGCGTCCACATCGTTTTGTCGTTCCAATACCAGTTGACGCCGGTCGTCAGGCGGTTGACGGTTCCGTAAGTCGAACCGGCGTATTCGCGCAAATCGTTCGCTTCCGTCCACCCCCATTTTCCCAAAACTTCCCAAGCGCCCCAATTTCCGGCGACG
>JAFYVO010000421.1 GCA_017549085.1 Thermoguttaceae bacterium | reverse complement strand
TTGTTAATCGACTAAAAATCGTTCTAACCTTAACACTTTATCCGTCTTTTCGGCAAATTTTAACGTTTTTTCCTTTTTTCCTCTTGACGTCAACGCAAAATAACCCCCCTATTCTCCCCATTCCCCCTAGACCCCCAATTCTTTTCCGTTAATGAAGCGCGCTCGACGTTGAACGCCGCCCCAAAACCTCGACGAAGCGCCGCCTTCCCCGGAAGCGCCCCCAACACCCAAAAAAATTCGCCCCAAACGCGCAAAAACCAAAAAAATCGACGAAGCGTCCTTCCCCGGAAACGCGCCCCCAAACGCCCCAAAAAATTCGCGCCCCAAACGCGCAAAAACTAAAAAAAAGCGACGAAGCGTCCTTTCCCGGAAACGCGCCCCCAACGCCCAAAAAAATTCGCCCCAAACGCGCAAAAAAAAGCGACGAAGCGTCCTTCCCCGGAAACGCGCCCACAACGCCCAAAAAAATTCGCCCCCCAAACGCGCAAAAAAACCAAAAAAAATCCCGAGGAAGCCGAAACTCCCCCGGGATCACAACCCGAACGACGTTTAAAAAATCGCCGCGCTCGTCGCCGAACGCTTTAATTTTTTAAAAAACGCTCGGATTGTCCTATTTCATCGTCGAGCAAGCGCGCCGTCGTTCCCGCCGACGCGCCGTCTCAACTCGTTATCGTCGCTCAGAATTGTTCGAACGAAGCGAACAGGTCGTCGTCGAAGACGGTTTCTTCGAGAACGGCCAAGTCGACCGCGAGTTCCGCGTCTTCTTCGTCGACGAACGCGGCGAAGGCGTCGTCGAGAACCGAAGCGCTGGCCGGCGGAGTCGTCGGCGTCGCGGCGCCCCAAGCGGTTTCCGGCTTGATTTCGAGGTTGCCGACCGAAACGTTGACGAACGGTTTGAGCGGGTTCGTCGCCGTTCCGACGCGGTTGCCGTATTGGCCGTCGACGATCGTAACGTCTTGGACGAAACCGATCACGTTGTTCTTGCTGTTCGCGTAGTTTTGCGGGTAGTAGCCCCAAACGTCGGAGTTCTTCGTCGCGCCGACGTTTTCCGCGATGTAGCAGTTCAGCAAGACGGTCGAACCGTATTGGTTGACGACGCCGCCGTAGTAGGTGGCCGCGTTGCCGCCGATACGGCAGTTTTCGAGCGTCAGCTCGCTGTCGTAGGCGTAAATCGCGCCGCCGTATTGGCCCGCCGAGCAACCGTAAATATCGACGCCGTTCAAGCGAACGTTGCCGCGCGAAATTTCGATCGCGCCGCCGTTCTTCGTCGTGTAACCGTCGGTCAGCGTCAGGTTCGAAATCGTGAAGTCGTTGACGTTGCCGTACACCGCGTCGTCGGCGTTGAGCGCGATCGAGAAGATCGAGTTCTTGCCGCCGCCGCTGAGCGTAACGTTAACGTCGCCGCCGTTGAAGTTGACTTCGCGGGTCAGTTCGAGCGCGCCGTCGAGGACGATCGTCTTGCCGTCGAGCGAAGCGTCGAACGTAACCGTCTTGCCGAGCGTCGAGTTTTGAACGGCGTAAGCCAACGCTTCGCGAATCGAAATCAAACCGTCGGTCGGATCGTCGACGTCGAGTTCGGTCGTAACCTTCGTCGACGGGACGTCGACCATCTTTTGGCTTTCGTAAGCGCCCATATCGACGACGGCGTTGTCGACGCGGAGGTTGCCGTTGAGGTCGACTTCGGCCTTGGCGTGCGTCGCTTCCAACGTGCGGAGGTAGGTTCCGTCGCCGCCGTTGACCGCCAACGAGTAGCGCGCCAAGCGGTAGTCGCCGTTCGCCGCGTCGACGAAGAGGTCGTTGATCGAACCGCCCAAAATCACGTTCGACGAGCTAATACGACCGGTGAGGCCGCCCGTGCGTTGAACGTAGGAGTTGTAAACGGCCGCCGTGCGGTAAGCCGGGTCGTTCGTACGGTCTTGAACGTGCAGCTCGCCGGTAATGATCGAGTTGTACACGTACGCTTTACCGCCGACGCGAACGTTGCCGATCAACGTCGAAGAGTAAATGTGCGCGATACCGCCGTCCGCGCTGTCGTCGTCGCCGACGGTAACCGCGTTGTCGAACCCTTCGATAAGGCAACTGCGCATCGAGACCATCGCGAAGGAGTTCGTCGAAACGCCCGTGCCGCCGTCGCCGATCAAGCGGACGTTGCGCAGGTCGAGGTGAACCGGCCAGTAAAGCCCGTTCGTCGTGTCGGCGCGCCCGTGGACTTCGAACAGCGTCCCGCCGCCGCGCCACCAGTTGCCGCCTTCGTCTTCTTGGCCGAGTTGCGACGCGTCGATCGTAATCCCGCCGAGACCGGAGAGGGACGAAGCGTCGATCACGTAGTCGTAGACGGAGTTGGTTCCGTGGTCGCGACCGCTGCCGAGGCTAATCGAACCGAGCGAACCGTTGAGAACGATCGTGCCGCCGGCCAAGCTCGGATCGAACGTAACCGCCGAGTAGACGGTCGCGCTGTAAACGGTGTTCATCGCGTTGGTCGCCGCGTAGGCGCTGCCGTCGAGGCTCCCCGCGCCGGACGCCGAAACCGCGTCGCGAGCGTAGGACAACGCTTCGCGGAGCGAGATCAAACCGTCGTAAGCGTTGACGACGTCTTCGAGGGTCGTAACGACCGTCGATTTCGCTTCTTCGCCGACTTGGTAGGCGCCCATACTGACCGGAACTTCAACCCAAATCGGCTCGTCGCCTTCGTTTTCGCCCGGAATCCAGTAACCGCCGAAACCGTAATCGGAACCGTCGAGGTCGTTGTGGCGTCCGCCGTAAACGTAGTCGCTCGAACCGGCGCCGACCGCGGGACTGCCCGCCAACGAGAGGCGGAAGTTGCCGTCGTTCGCCGCGATGAAGCGCGGGTCGATTTCATTGTCGACGCCGTAACCGATTTGGCTGTTCGTCGACTTGCCGCGGAGTTTCGAGGCGTTCGCCGCCGTGCCGGCGTTGCCGACGAGAACGTAGGCGAGTTCGAAATCGGTTCCCGCGAAGTAAACGTCGGTCGGGGAAACGCCGGACGTCGCCGAGCGGTTCGCCGCGATCACCGAGTTGTAAATCGCGACGGTCGAACCGGCGGCGCCGTAGACGCCCGCGCCGTCGACCGCGACGTTCTTGGCCGCGGTAACGTTGTACAGGGTCGCTTTCGCGCCTTCGGCGACGTAGAGCGCGCCGCCGTAAACGGTCGCTTCGCAGTTGTTCATCAAGACGTTGACGAGGGTCAGCTCGCCGCCGTTCATCTTGATCGCGCCGCCGTCGAGCCCGACGCCGTTCTTGATTTCGAAGTTTTCGATAACGACTTCGCCGTCCGTGTCGATAAGGAACGCGTTCGACGAGTAATCGCAGTTAATCGTCGCGTTCGCGCCAAGGATCGTAACCGGCGAGTTGATTTGATACGCCGCGTCGCCAAGGGCGATCGTGTAATCGTCCATCAAGCGAATCGTAACGCTATCGTAACCGAGCGCTTGGAGACGGTCGCTCAGCGCGAGGGCTTCGCGGAGCGAGGTCTTGCCGTCGTTCGTGTCGACGACGTCGGAACCGGTCGTAACGTTGAGCGTAACGGAGGAACCTTCGACTCTGCCGAACGGAGCGTCTTTCGCGTTTTGGTTTTCGAACGCGCCCATATCGGTCGTCGAGTAGTAAACGCGACGCGCGCCGTCGAGGTCGAACGAGTCGAAGGTGCCGTTGAACGAACCGCCGTTGAAGTAGTCGTTGTTCCCGGCGTTCGTCGCGAGCGCGTCGTCCTTCAAGCGGTAGTTTTGGTTGTCCGCGTCGACG
>JAFYVO010000420.1 GCA_017549085.1 Thermoguttaceae bacterium | reverse complement strand
GCCCTTAATTTCGGCGATTTGCGCCGCGAGCGTTTCCGCCGTCTCCGCTTTCGTTTCGAGCAAAACGGCGGTCGCGTCGGGCCCGAGCGTCGGAACGAACTCCTGAACGCTCGCCCCGCCTTCGACCGAGCGCAACGCTTTGCGGTCGAAGAGTTCCGCGCTAACGACCGGCGTTTTCTTCAAGATTTGCACCGCCCGGCAAGCGTCGCCGAGCGTTTCGGTAAAGATCATCGCGCCGGCGCGACGGGCCGGGATTTTTTCGGTTTCGAAAGTCGCTTCGGTCAAGAGCGCGAGGGTTCCTTCGGCGCCGACAAGCAAATGCGCGATCGTTTCGAACGGGTCGTCGAACGCGATCAACGGTCGCAAATTCAACCCGGTAACGTTTTTAATCCGATATTTGCGTTCGATGAGCGCGGTCAGCTCGGCGTCGGCGCGAACCTCCGCTTGAATCTCCGCCAACCGCTTCAAGAACTCCGGCTTTTTGCGGGCGAACTCGGCGCGGCTCGCTTCGTCCCCGACGTCGAGAATCGTCCCGTCGGCGAAGATCAGCCGAGCGCTTTTCATCACTTTGTCGCTGTTGGCGTGCGTCCCGCAGTTCATCCCGGACGCGTTGTTCCCGACGATTCCGCCGATTCGCGCCGCGTTGACCGACGCCGGGTCCGGGGAGAATTTGCGCCCGTACTTCGCTAAAATTTGGTTGACGCGCCCCCCGAGAAGGCCCGGCTGAACCGCGACTTCGGCGCCTTCGAAGCGGATTTTGCACCCTTCCCAAAGTTGCCCCACGACCATCCGGACGGAACGCGTCGACGCTTGCCCGGAAAGGCTCGGTCCGGACGCTCGGAAGGTAACGGCGACGTCGTTGCGGTCGGCTTCGCGCAAAATCCGGGCCGCTTCCTCTTCATTCCTGGGAAAGACGACAATTTGGGGGATTTGGCGATAAAATCCGGCGTCGGTTCCCCAAGCGAGCGTTCGGAGCGCGTCGGTAAAGAGGCGTTCCGGCGGCAAAAACTTGGCGACCGCTCGATAAAACGCGGCCATTTTTTCATCTCGAAACTTCGCCGTTTCCCCGTTCGTTCCCTTCTTCCCCATCTTCGCGCCTCTCGCTTTCTTTCCTATTTCCGCCAAACTTCCCAATCCAACGCCGACGCGCCGTTTTATTCGCCGTTAGCCGCCCTTGATCGAACGCCTTTTGTCGCCTTTTTATCGCTTTATTAATAAATAACGTCAAAACGCCCAAGAAACGAAACGCCGACGCGCCTCGTCGAACCGAAACGCGCCGTTCTTTCGCTCAAAACGCCGTCAAACGCGTTTCGTTATTTTCCCACCTTACCCAACTTAACGTCGAGCAAACGCGCCCGCCGTCATTTCGTCGGGTTGCAAGCGACGATCCCTTCGATCTCGACGAGCAAATCGTCCCGACAAACGTCGGCGAAGGTGTAAATCGTCGGAACCGAGCCGAGCCGTTTTTCGCAAACGGCGCGAATCGCGTCGAAATATTCCGGTCGTTTGACGTAAACCCGGGCGACCGCCAAGTCGCTCAAATCGGCGTCGAACCCGTCGATCCCGTGTTTCTCGAGGTTCGACCCGGCGATCAGCGCGGCGATGTTGTCGAGCGTTTGCTCCGCTTGGGCGCCCGGGTCGCCGACGTGAACGGTGCGTTGGTCGACGATGCTCGCGGTGCCGGAAACGTAAACGGCGCAACGTTCGTTAAAGCAAACCGCCGCCGCGCGCGAAAATTTCGGGCTCTTCGGGGAGTAAAATTCGGCGTAATCGAAAGCCGGCGTCTGATTCGGGTTCTCCAACGGAACGACGATCGCGTCTGGACGCTCCGTTTTGATCGCTTGGCAACTGATCGCGACGTCGACGTCGTCCCCGCCGATGCCGGTCGAAGCCGGGTAAATCGCGCCGAGCGGAACGTTTTTCGGCAAATAACGCTCCAAAAATCGCAATCCGTAAAAGAAATCGGAACGAGCGCGGTTCAGCTCCTTGTAACGCTGCGTTTCGCCCTCTTCGAGAACGATGTTTCCTTGGTAAATCCAAGTGCGGAAGATTTGCGGCGTCAGGAAGCCGTTCGCTTCGACCGCGCCGCGCATTCGGCAAAACGCGTCGAAGGAACGTTCGTAAGCGCCGACCGGTTCGTCGCCGGGCCCGAATCCGCCGAAAAAGCCGAGTTCGACGTCGGCGTATTCGACGAGCGTCGCGTGTTCGCCGCGCCGCGTCAATTTAAGGTCGAGCGTCTCCGAACGAATCGCGGTCGCTTCAAGAATCAACGGCAAACGACCGTCGCAAGCCTTTTGCGGAATGAAGGTCGTCGCCGGGACGTTTTCCGTCCCCCAAACCTTCCGCATAACGGCGCGAACCAGCTCTTTGTCGCCGATATTGCGCAAAAATACGTTCAACTTAACGACGCGCCCGGCGAAATCCGCTTGGGCGAGCGCCGCGTCGAGTCGTTGGAAAGCGTCGAACGTTTGCTCGCGAACGTTCCCGACGCCGTTCGAGGTCGCGACGCCGTAAAAATAGTCGACGCCGTTTTTATCGACCGTCGAATAGGCGCAACCGTCGACGGCGCCGCGCCGAAGGGTTTCGTTTTCTTTTCGTTCTTGAAGCATCGCAAAACTCCCGTCGCGGCAACCGTCTCCTTGCCGCGCTCGAAAAATC
>JAFYVO010000419.1 GCA_017549085.1 Thermoguttaceae bacterium | reverse complement strand
CGGCTCCATCTTCATCATACGCCGACGAGCGACGTAAGCCGGGAGCGCCAAGATGTGATCCATATGGGTGTGCGACACAAAATAGCGCGGCGTTCCCATAAACTCCCAAGGTTGCCAACCGAGGTCGAACCCGAGTTTGAACTCCGGAACGCGCCAAAACGTCTTGACCGGAGCGCGGGAAAACCCTTCGACGGTGAAGAGTTCGCACTTGATTTGGCGGTACGACGCGCGTTCCGCGTAATTGTCGAGCGCCGGGTTAAACTTCGGCTTTTTGGGGGATTCGGACATTTCGGGGGCTTCTTTCGTCGACGCGTCGCCGGGGAGGCGCGTTCGTTCGTCCGCGTCGGGTCGGGGCGACTCCGAAAGATCGCGGAACAAACCGAACGCTATTTTACCCGATTTTCCCGATTCCGGAAGGGGGGGCGTTTACGCGTCGGCTTCTTCCGCTTCTTCGAGCTTGCGTTCGTACTCGGCGCGGTCGACGTCCGGGAGGGCGCGGCGGGTTCGGGCGCCGGACGGGTTCGCGGCGATATCCGTATAGATATTAATATCGTCGACGATTTGGAAGTCGTACATCCCGACGCAAAGGAAGTCGGCGCCGCCGTCGAGCGCGAAGCGGAACCCCTGTTGCGGCGAAACGGCGCCGGCGGCCAACGTTTTGAACGCGACCCAAGGTTCCGGGCGCGCTTCCATAAACGCCTTCGTGTCGTCCGGGCGGCGGCAGTAGACGTTGTCGCATTCCTGCGGGTGTTGCGCCGACCAATAGGTCAGCGGGTGGTACGTCTTCATCCAGAAGTCCGGGACGATTCCGAAGTCGAGCGCCGCTTGGAGCGTTTCGACGCGGTGAGCGCCCAAGCCCGCCGGGAGACCCGCGTCGCGAATCGTTTCGACGATCTCGGCCAAGCGGTCGAGTTTCCCTTCGCGGACGAGGCGGTCGCACGTTTCGCCCTGCGGATAGACCGCCGCCGAGCCGCAGTCGATCGTGCGCTTGACGACGTCCGGATCGTCGGTGCATTGCGAAATCAGCTTCATCTTGCCGTCGGTCCACTTCCAGTAGTTGGCCATCATCTGACCTTGGTTCCAGTCGCCGAGGAAAGCGTTGATCCCGCATTCTTCCGCGAGCATAAACGTTTCGACGCACTTTTGCTCGGTGTGGTACGCTTTAATTAAATCGGAAACGTAAATCAAGTCGCGAGCGTGCGCGTACCCGCCGATCAGGTTTCCGCCTAAAATGACGCGGCTGACGACGAGGTCTTTCCCGAGCTTCGCGAGCGGAACTTTCGCGTTGAGTTTGGCGCGCGGCTTGACGGCGAACGACGTGCGCGTCGCGCCGGAGCGACCGTCGACTTGCGCGGCGCCGTTCGCGGCGTTCGCTCCGTTGGCGGCGTTTTGCGCTTCTTGCGCGACCAAGTTTCGTTCTTCGTAACTGCGCAGCCCGGCGACGCTCGCGGTCGAGGCCAGCGCGGCGGCGACGGTCGTTTTCAGCGCGTCGCGGCGGGTAACGTGTTGCGGCGAACGCGGGTTTTCGGAGGGATTCGGTTGCATCGGCGGCTCCTTATGACGACGTTGAGATAAGAGATTAACGAAAACGGCGCGTCGAGGTTCGGCGAGCGCCCAAGACGATTATACCCGATTCGGCGCCGCGTTGCGAGTCTTTAGCGGAGCGGCGGCGCGATTTTTTCGAAAGTTTTCCGACGCTCGCAAGCCGCGACGAGCGTCTTTGAAAATGTTGAAAAACGTCGCGGTTAACAGAGCGGCGTTGCGCCGCGTTATTTTTTGTCGTCTTTTTCGCCGCCGGAGGTCAAACGTCGAACCGCGTCGCGCAACGGTCTCGGACGCTCGGTCGGGACGGCGTCGGTCGGCGTCGGCTCTTGTTCCGGGAAGACGTTCCACCAAGCCTTTTTGACGCCGGAGAAGCGTTCTTGCCGAATGATCGGCGAACCGAGCGCCCCTTCGACGCGGATTTGCGCCAACTGGTCGCCGACGCCGCCGAGGAAGTCGGAGACGATCGGGATTTGGTCGGACGCGCTCCCGAGGCGGGCGTTGAGCGTCAAGTCGATCAGTTTCTCCTTGTCGCGGACGGTCAGCCAGCCGTCGCCGAAAAGGGTGAGGGCGTTCCCTTCGAGGAGAACGCGTTTCAGTTGGAGGCGGTCGCCGATGACTTGGAAGTCGACGAACGCTGAGTCGAACGCGGTTTGGTCCGGTTCGCGAACGCTAAGGATTTGAAGGATTTTGACGATTTGCGGCGACTCGTAAAGCGCCGCGTCTTGGAGACTGAACCCGCCTTCGCCCTTGAGCGTCGCGACGTTGAGCCCTTCGCCGCGAAGGGTCGCGTAAGCGGCGACGCGTCCTTCGAGCGGTTTCGAACCGGGCGCGAACTCGCGGGTAACGTCGGCGAGCCGAGCGTTTTTGACGTTGAAAACCAGCTTGTACGTCGGGACTTGGCGGCGGTAAAAAACGCCGTCGGTCGTCGCTTGACCGTCGAAGACGCGCGCTTGAATCGGGCGGCGTTCGTCCGCGGCGGAGACGGTCGCGACCGGCGCCGAACCGGGGAACGAAACGAGGTCGCCGGAACCGAGCGCCGCGGCGTTCGAGCCGGAGTTTGAGAGGAGGCCGGGGGGCGCGACCGGGGCGGCGCTTCGCGGGCGCGACGTCGCGGGGGACGTTGGAGCGTCCGGAGCGAACCCGGGGGGCGCGTCGTCGTAAGCGGTCGGCGCTTGTCCGCGATAAAGGGACGGGCGCGCCGCGACGCCGACGGCGCGGTAGAGCGGATCGGCGTCGATTCGTTCGCGCAAAAACGGGTGTTGGTAAAGGGTCGAACGGCGAACCGGCGGCGCGTCGCGACCCCAAAAAACGTCGGTTCCGTCGAAGTAAAAGGGCCCGATCATTCGCGAAACGAGGAGATCGCCCCAACAGAACGAGTCCAAGTCGAACTCGCCGCCGACCGCGAACGAGCCTCCGTCGACCGCGAAACCGCGCGTTCGGACGCGACCGCAAACGTTGTTTAACGCGACGCCGTTAGGCCGGAACGAGTTTTGTTGCGCGACGAAACGCAAGTCCCAAGCGGCTTGAATCCGAGAGTTCGCCGTCGCGCCGCGTTCGAGCCGGAGCGCGCCGTCGACGTTGAAGAAACCGTTCGGTTGGAAATGGTCGACGAACGCGACCGCCGCCGGAGGCGCCGCGCTCAAAAGGTCGCGGTCGAGTTGCAACTGCTCGACGCGAAGACCCGAAACGTCGAACGTCCAACCGCCGTTCGGCGCGAACCGTCCGGCGAGGTTCGCCGAATAAGTCGTTCGCCCGGCGCGGGCGCGGAACCCGGCGACGCGGAATTCGCCCGCTCGATAAAACGCCCGCCCCTGCAAGTCGCCGAGTTCGTAAGGGAGCGACGCCGGTTTCATCGACGCGGCGCCCGCGACCGGTTCCGCGTCGAACTCGACGTCGAGTTTGCGCTCGTCGGAGCGATACGCGAGCCGGATTTGCCCGTTCGCTTTCCCGGAAAGCCCCAATTTCTCGAACGATTCGCGACCGTCGTAATGAACGAGCGCGTTCGACAGCTCTTCGCCGAGCGGGAAATCTTCGACGTCGGTCGTCAGCTCGAATTGCCAAGCGTCCGGCGCGAGGGGCGCGCCCGGCGGGGTCGGGATCGAATCGACGAGGGGCGCCGGTTCGAAGTCGGCGAAATCGGCGCCGCGCGGAGCGGTTCCGGCGTCGGGGAGGAGCGCGGAAACGGGGCGAATCGGCGCGTCGGAGTAAACGGAGCGTCGACCGGCGTTGGGCGAGGCGGCGAGCGCGGCGCCGGAAACGAACGAACCGGACGCGCGAAGTCGGGCGGCGCCGCTCTTCCCGGAGAGGTTCGAGAAGACCCAAGCGCCTTCCTCCATTTGGATTAAACCGCCGATCGACGAGATCGGGAGAGGGAAGAGGTCGTATTGGATCGCCGCGTCGCGAACGCCGATCGTCGTTTTGACTTGCAGCGGTTTGGCGCGATTGGGGACGTAATCGATTTTGACGTTGGCGTCGAACGCTCCGGACGGGCGCATTCGGGCGAGTTCGGCGCGACTCGAAGGCGGGAGCGCCGACAACAGCCGCGCGTCGATCGGAACGCCGAGCCCTTCAATCTCGACGGAGCCGTTCGGCGTTCCGAGCGCGTCGGCGAACCGACCGTCGATTTTTAAGCTCCGGTCGTTGAATTCGGAACGGAGCGCGATCGTCAGCGCCCCGGCGGCGTCGAGCGCGACCCGACCCGAGAGTTGTTCGAGGCGGTAGGGGAACGCGAGACAAACGAGATCGAGCCCGGAACCGGCGACGACGAGATTTGTCGGACGCCAAGCGTTTTCCGTTCGCGCCGACTTTTCGACCGTCAAATCGACGTTTGTCGTCGCGGAAAATTGATAATCGTTGAGGAAATCGACGAGGTTGCGCAGTTTGTCCGATTCGACGTTCGCCTGCGCGGCGTTTTCGATCGCGAGCTGCTTCAAGTGCGCGTCGTCGAGCGGGTAATCGTTCAAGCGGAGGCGGAGCGTTCCGTCGACCGGCGCGGAAATCGGGCCGCGCTGTCGATAAGACGCCGCTAGCGTCGTCGCTCCGGAACGCGCCGTAAAGCGTTCGACGGCAAGCGCGTCTTGCGTCGCCGAGTAGCGGACTTCGACGTCGGAAAGGGGGAATTTGAGGAGCGGAGACGCGACGGCGCCGCGGGCGAGTTCGCCGTCGACGCGGAAGCGGAGCGCGGCGGGATTGGTCGAGTCGCCGACTAGTTCGAAGTCGAAGGACGTTTGCCCTTGCGCGTTGCGGAAAGAGCCGAGTTTCCCCCCCAATTCCGCGTCGAGACGTTGAACGATCGGCGCAAGATCGAGCTGGCGAACGGCGCCGCGAAACGCCCATTCGCGCGCGGCGACGCAACCGCGAACGTTCAAGTCTTGAACGTAAGGGTTCGCCGCGGTTAGATTGAGCGTCCAAACGATCTCGTGCGCGTCGTCGCGTTCGAGGAGGTTTTCCGCGTCGTTTTCGGATTTGGCGAGACTTTTCGCGTCGTTTTCGGGTTGGGGAACGGTTTCGTCGTCGGCGGCGGGAGCGTCGTCG
>JAFYVO010000418.1 GCA_017549085.1 Thermoguttaceae bacterium | reverse complement strand
CGCAAGAAACCGCTCCGGCGCAAGAAACCGCCCCGGCGCAAGAAACCGCTCCGGCGGAAACGCGTTAATCGCCGTCGATATTAGCTCCGCTTATACTCCAAGCCGCCTTGCTTATAAGGGCGGCTTTTTTCTTAAAAAACGGGCGCAAATCGCCGCAAAATCGCCGTTCCCCTTTGACGTCTTCAAAAAATTTGGCAAAATATTAACGACGCGGTTTCCGCCGTTCCGTCGCGCGATATTCGGTCGAGCCCGCGTCGTCCGTTGCACTGTTTTACCCCGTCGTCGCGCCGTCGCGTCGCCTTTCGCCGTTTCGGTTCCCGATTCTTCGCCCGATTCGCGTTCGTCGAGCGACGCGCCGCCGTTCGCTTAAAGGAAACGTCGAGAAATGCTTTACACGAAAGAAAATTGGGGGCCGGTTCCGTCCGGCTGGACGCGCCCGCATCTCCTTGGGCTCCAAGACCTCAGCGTCGAAGAACTGACGATTTTGCTCGATTTGGCCGACCGTTTCCGCAAGGACGTTCTCGACAACCCGGAAAACCAACGCAAAATTCCGCTCTTGAACGGCAAAGCCGTCGTCAACCTCTTTTTTGAAAACTCGACGCGCACCCGCGTCAGCTTCGGGCTCGCCGGTCGCCGACTCGGCGCTGATATGATCGAGTTTTCCGCCGCGACGAGCAGCCTCTCGAAGGGGGAAACGCTCGTCGACACCGCCCAAAACATCCTCGCGATGGGCGTCGACGGCGTCGTCGTCCGTCATAGTTGCCCCGGCGCGCCGCGCCTCTTGGCGGAGAACCTCCAAAACTGCGCGGTCGTCAACGCCGGCGACGGCGCGCACGAACACCCGACGCAAGGGCTCCTCGACCTGTTGACGATGCGCCAACGCCTCGGCTCGCTCGAAGGAAAAACGGTCGCGATCGTCGGCGATATCGCGCACAGCCGCGTCGCCCGCTCGAACGTCTTCGCGCTCCAAAAACTCGGCGCGAAACCGATCGTTTGCGGCCCGTCGACCCTCGTTTCGCCGCGTTGGGCCGAACTCGGCGTCGAATACGCTTACTCGCTCGACGAAATTTTGCCGCGCGTCGACGTTTTCAACCTCCTGCGGATTCAGCTCGAACGCCAAGTCGTCCGTCCGTTCCCGTCTTTGGCCGAGTACGCGCACCTTTACGCGATGAACGCCGAACGCCTCGCCCGTTGCAAAAAAGACGTCCTTATCCTCGCGCCGGGCCCGATCAACCGCGGCGTCGAAATCACCCCGGAAGTCGCCGACGGCCCGCAATCCGCGATTCTCGACCAAGTAACGAACGGCGTCGCGGTGCGGATGGCCGCGCTTTGGGCGACGTTGACCGCCGTCGCGGAACGCCGTTCTTAACGATTTTTCCGGTTAAGCGGCTTCCATTTCCGTTCGCAACCCGACGAATTAACGCGCTTTAACAAGAAAACGAGACAATAATGAGCAACGCCCTCCTGATTCAAAACGGACGCGTCGTCGACCCGGCGCAAAACCTCGACCAAGTCGCCGACGTCCTGATCGTCGACGGCAAAATCGCCGCGCTCGGCGCCGACGCCGTCGCGCAAGCTCCCGAAAACGTCGAAAAATTCGACGCGACCGACAAAATCGTCGCGCCCGGTTTGATCGACCTGCACGTTCACCTCCGCGAACCGGGGGGCGAAGACGCGGAAACGGTCGCGACCGGCGCGCTCGCCGCGCTTTCCGGCGGTTTCACGTCGATCGTTTGCCCGCCGAACACGAATCCGCCGATCGACTCGCCGGCGACGGTCGTTCTTATCCGCGAACTCGCCGAACGCGCTCGCCGCTGCAACGTCTTCCCGATGTGCTGCATCAGCAAAGGGCGCAAAGGCGAAGAACTCGCCGAACTCGGCGTCCTCTTCGAAAGCGGCGCGGTCGCCTGCAGCGACGACGGTTCGGGGATCGAAGACTCGGAGCTGATGCGCCGCGCGCTCGAATACTGCTTGATGTTCGACAAACCGATCCTTTGTCACGAAGAATCGGCGCCGTTGGCCAAGGGGGGCGTGATGCACGAAGGTCTCGTTTCGACCGTTCTCGGTTTGCGCGGGATTCCGGCGGAAGCTGAAGACGTGATGGTGATTCGCGACTTGACGTTGGCGGAAAGCGTCGGCGCCCGCGTTCACATTATGCACATTTCGACGAAAGGCGCCGTCGAGGCGGTTCGTCGAGCGAAAGCGCGCGGCGTCCGCGTTACCGCCGAAGTCGCGCCGCACCACCTGACCCTGACGGACGAAGAACTCCGTTCGTTCGACTCGAATTTCAAGATGAACCCGCCGCTCCGCAGCCGCGACCACGTCGACGCTTGCATCGCCGGGCTGGTCGACGGGACGATCGACGCGATCGCGACCGACCACGCGCCGCACGCTCCGGAGAAAAAAGAACGCGAAATCAACATCGCGCCGTTCGGTATCGTCGGGCTCGAATCGGCGCTTCCGCTGTCGATCGAAACGCTCGTCGACTCCGGCTTGCTGACTTGGTCGCAACTGATCGAGAAAATGTCGCTGAACCCGGCGCGCATCCTCGGAATCGCCAAGGGGACGCTTGAAGTCGGCGCCGACGCGGACGTCGTCGTGATCGATCCGACGCTCGAATGGGACTTCGTCGCGTCGGAAATGCATTCGAAGAGCAAGAACTCGCCGTATTTGGGCCGCCGTATGAAGGGGCGCGCCGTCGCGACGATCGTCGCCGGCGAAATCCGTTTCGACCGCCGTTAATCGGACGTTAACCGCGTCCGTCCCCTAAAACGCGTTCGACGTTTCCCGTCGAGCGCGTTTTTTTATCGCCTCGTCCGTTCCCCGCCGACGTTATCCCTCTCGCCGCGTTCTTCGCCGACGCGGCGTTCGTTTCCGCGTCGCTCTTTTTACGTCAAGAAACGCAAAAACGCCCGTTGCGAACAACGGACGTTTTTAAGAAACGCGCTCGGCCGACCGAAATCGACCGTCGCGACGCGAACCCGTCGCCCGCTTTTTCAAGCGGTTCGACGCGACGCCTCGTTATCAGGTAATCCCGCCGTGCGTGCGGTAGGGCGTCATATGGCTCGGTTGGTCCATCATCCAAACGCGTTCCCAGGTGTCTTCGGCTTGACGGAGGTCTTCCGAAGTGTTGTAAAGTTGTTGAGTGCGTTTGGCCGGGTCGCCGGAATAACCGGGCAACACGCAACCGACGGAGCTAATCAACATCGCTCCGCAGACCAGCGTCAGTAACATTTTACGCATCGCGCGTCTCCTCCTTGATATGAAACGTTTTCGCTCGTCGCCGCCGAAGCCGCCGCGCGCCTCCTTTGGGCTCGTCGTCGGGAACGTCCGCTCCCCGTCTCGGTCGAGACGCGCTCGCGGCCGCTCAAAGCGTTCTTTGTTTCGTCGATAAATAAAATCGATATTAACCGTTTTAACGGCGCGAACCGCTCCTCGACGTCCGCGCCTCCGGAATATCTTCCGGAAGGTTTATCGGCGTTTCTTCGTTGGCTTCTGCAACGATTTTGTCGTTTTTGAAGAAAAACGTCGTTTTTTCCTCCGACGCGCCGCCGAAACTCTCGCCGTTCGCGCCGTCGGAAGTCGACGTTTTCCGCTTTTCGTTATTTTCGGTCGACGCGCCCCGTCGAGTTGACGAAAATTCCGAATTTTTCGATTTTTCTTGCGACTCGCCGCCAAGAAACGCAAAACGACGCCGCCCGGAGCGCCGAGCCGCGTCGTTTCGTTCGCCGTTATGGGAGCGTTTTTCGCTTCAAACGTCGGTTCAACCTTCCGCTTGAATCGCGTCTTCGACGACTTTCAGGTCGTCGAGCGTGTTGACACCCAAGCGTTCGACGTCTTTCAAAACCGGCAGCGCGAGGATGCGCTTCCCTTTGCCGAGCAACACCTTCGGAACGTCGGTGATGTAATATTCCTTTTGCGCGTTGTCGGCGCGGAGTTCGCCCAACGACGCGAGCAAGTCCGGCGTGTTGAAGAGGTAATAGCTCATATTAATTTCGGTGATCTTGCGCTGTTCGTCCGTCGCGTCTTTTTCCTCGACGACGCCGACGAAGTCGCCCTTTTCGTCGCGCAGAATGCGGCCCATGCCAAACGGGTTTTCCTTAATCACCGTCCCGATGACGCAGGAGGCGCCGCCGCTCTTCTCGTATTCGTCGAAGAGGCGCGCGACCGTGTCGCCCTGCAACATCGGGCTGTCGCCGGCGATCACGAAGACCGGGCCGTCGAACCCTTCGAGCTCCTCGCGGCACGACATAACCGCGTGTCCGGTGCCGAGCAACTCTTTTTGTTCGGCGAAGCGGAGCCCCGGACGCGGTTTGATCGTTTCGCGAACCAAGTCGCCGCGATACCCGACGACGACGATAAACTCTTCGACGCCCGCCGCTTCCAACGCTTCCAAAACGCGCTCGACGATCGGTTTGCCGCAAACCGGGAACAAGACCTTCGGCAAATCGGACTGCATTCGCGTCCCCTTGCCCGCCGCTAAAATCACCGCTTTTTTCGTCGTTTTTCCCATCGGTAAAATCTCCGTTTTTTTTTTATTGAGCCGCCCCGCGACGCTGAAAAAACGCGCCGACTTGCGCCCGGTTCCTCAATTTGTCTTAAATATTAACGAACGCCGCCCGCAACGTCGAGCGCGGCGACTTACTTTCGTCGTTATTCGTTCGTCGCGTTCGCTTATGTCGACGCGACCTATTTTTGCAACGCAAACTTAATAATCAAAAAGGCGTTCCGATGTCCCGTTTCAACGCTCCCCGTCGCCGCGATTCCCTTGCGCAAACCTTGGAAATCGCGCCGTCTCGCGTCGCCATTTGCGAATACTCG
>JAFYVO010000004.1 GCA_017549085.1 Thermoguttaceae bacterium | reverse complement strand
TTAATAACGAGAACGTTTTTCCCGTCGCGCAGTAACGACTTCATGTCGCGAGTCGCGGCGAAACGGTACTCGTCGGAACCGCCTAACTCCTCGCCGTTCAAGTAGATATAACTGCTGTTGTCGGCGGAAAAGTTCGCGACCGCGGCGGCAATTTCGGCCTTATCGGCGACGTCGAAGGAAAAACGATACGTCGAAAAACCGCTCGGCAGCGAAAACGTGTCTTGGAACGCGATCCAATTCGACTTTTTAATGTCCGCCGGTTCAATCTCCGGCGCGGATGAGCTAAGACCGATCCACTTGCCTTTCCAAGGCTTAGAGTCGTCGGCGGTCGCAAAAAGCCCCGTCGAAAAACAACCGAAAATTTGCGACTTGCGCGAACCGTCCTTGTTCCAAACGACCAACTCGACCGAATACTCCGTCGCCGGTTCGAGCGACTTCCCGTCATACGCGACAAAGAGTTGCGCGTCCGACTCGACGCGCCCGCTATCCCAAACCAACTCGCGGTCGCCAAACGCTTTAGCAACTTTAAGTTGATAAGCCGACTGACTTTCGTTCAAGTCCTGCGAAAACAATTTCCAACTGAAACGCGGACGAGCGACGTCCAGGCCCTCCGGCGCGACCAAGCCTTCGACCTTAAAGTCGGAAACGCTAAATCCGTTTGAGGAAATTGGATACGACGACGTCGGCAAGACGTCGGCCGCAACGCTAACCAACGTCGCGGCGCTAACGCCCAACGTCGACGCAAGGGCTAAAATCGCCGTCGAACGCCAAAAACGCCGACGAAAATTCCGTTCTTTCGACATATAAAACTCCTTAAAAAGAACGCGCGCCAACTCGTTTTAAAACGTCGCTTAGAAACATTCCACCGCAAGTCGACGCGCTGTAAAACAACAAATACTATTTCGCCGAATCTTCGTCGCCGTCAAACAAATAACGCGACCAAAATTCGAACGTTTTTTTCCGCAGGTGAAGCGACGTGCCGCGACCTTCGTAAATTCCGTGCGAACGGAACGGGTACGCGAACGCGTCAAACTCTTTGCCGGCGGCGATTAACGCGTCGATCAGCCGCTCCGACGTTTGGTAGTGGCAGTTGTCGTCGCCGCTCCCGTGAATCAGGAGGAGTTTCCCCTTCAAACCGGACGCGAAACCGATCGGCGAACCAAGTTCGTAACTCTCGGGCGTTTCAGTAATTAAGCCCGAATAACGCTCTTGGTAAATCGTGTCGTAATTGCGATAGTCCGGCACCGGCGCGATCGAAACGCCGCAAGTATAAAGGTCGGGATAGTTGAAAAGAAGGTTCAAGGTCGACGTTCCGCCTCCGCTCCAACCCCATACGCCGACTCGACTTAAATCAAGTTTCGACGCGCCGGGCCAAGTCTCGACAAAACGTCGCAAAGACGCCGCTTGGTCGCTGCGCCCCACCGCGCCGAAACGTTGGTAAACGGACTTGCGCCACTCGCGCCCCTTCGGCGCCGGAGTCCCGCGATTGTCAAAACTTACGACGACGCAACCGCGTTGCGCCAGCGCTTGGTGATACATATACGTCGAGCCGCCCCAAGAGTCGACGACAGTTTGTCCCGCCGGTTCGCCGTACACGTAAACCAAAACAGGATAACGTTTTGCATCGTTCGGATTCCAGTCCGGCGGAAGAATAACCCAACCGTCGATTTGAACTTTTTCGTCGGGTTGCGCGCCGTCTTGCGATTTTTTGTCATACGGGAATTCAACGTCGATCTTTCCGTCGATTTCCAGCGACACGAACTCGAACGCGCCGAGATTTTCCTTCGCCAAACGCTCGCGCAAAGCGGCGTTATCTTCCAACGTTTTAACGACTTGCGCTTTGCCGTTTTCCAACTTCACCAAGTCGATTCGCGACGGGACGCCAAACGCCGAGCGTCGCAAAATCGCCCAACGCGAGTCGGCGGAAACGTTCCAAGTTTCGAAACCGAACTCGTTCGCCGTCGGAGCGTTAGCGTTTTCGGACGCCGCGTCGTTTTCCGCGACGGTTACGCGCTCCGTCGAGCCGTCGAAACTAGCGCGGTAAAGGAAACGACGCGTCGCGTTTTCCGGCGACGAATAGAAGTAAACGCCGTTTTCAACGCCGTTTGCGTCGAAATCGAACGCGACGAAGTCGATCGCGTCCGAACCGGCGGGCGTAATCGGCGTCAGCGACGCGGCGTCGGAAAACGCGCCGAGATAGAAACGCCGAAAACCGTCGCGCTCCGACGCGACCAGGAAACGCTCGCCGTCGCTCAACGGTTGCACGTCGTAAACCGTTTGCCACGCGCCGCTTGGATCGACGTCGCTAAAGAGAAGCGTCGGTTCGGCGGTCTCCGCGTCGACGGCGTAAAAATCGCAACGGCGTTGCGAACGCGGCGTCTTTTGCACGATCGGACCGGGACGACCTTCAAACCATTCCATTCGCGGGAGATAGAACTCGTTTTCGTCCTTAAAATCGACGAATTTCAGCGGAATTTCCGACGTTTCGTCGCCGAGTTCCGGAAGCGTCGCGATTCCGATTTGCGCCGTCGCGTTCTCGCACCCGACGCGCGGATACTTGAACGACACCATCGTCGGATACGACGCAAGACGTTCTTTGACAATCTGTTGCGCGTCGGTCTTGCCGTCTTGCTTCTTCGCGTCGCCCCCTTCCGGTTTTCCGTCGTCGTCGAGCGTTCGGAAGTCGCCGTCGACTTGCACGACGCGGGCCGCGCCGGAAACGCCGGAAAGTCCGACGCCGTCGAGCATTACGAACGCCGGTTCGCGCGACGAATCGAGCCGCCAGAACGCGATTTTCTTGCCGTCCGGCGACCAGCGAAAGCCGTCGCGACAGTCGAATTCCTCTTCGTAAACCCAGTCGAAGGTTCCGTTAATAACGTCGGCGCTCCCGTCGAAAGTAACGCGGCGAATTTTTCCGGTCAAAATTTCTTCGACGTAAATATCGTTTTTACAAACATATCCGACGCGCGTTCCGTCCGGCGAAATCTTCGCGAATTGGAGCGTCGACGGCGCCGCGAAATCTCCGCCGAGCTTGCGCAGAACGTCGTTTTTGCGGTCGAGAATCCAATAATCGCCCCGCGTGTTGCGTCGCCAAACGCGTTTCGAGTTCGTGTAAATCAGGACGAGGTTCGCGTCGTCGGAAAGCGCGTATTCCTCGACGTTCAAAGGCTTTGCGCCTTCGATCGGTTTATTTGACACAGCGTCGCGCGGAATCAATTCCGACGCTTTTACGATCGGCGTCGACGTTCCGTCGCTCGGCGATACGAGAACGACGTCGCGTCCGCCGCAAGGTTCGCTCGACGCGACGCGGCGCACAAACGCGGCGCCGGTCGG
>JAFYVO010000417.1 GCA_017549085.1 Thermoguttaceae bacterium | reverse complement strand
CCGAACCGCCGGCGGCTCCTCCACCGGGCGCGGAGGCAAAAACGCCGCGCCCCCCGACGCCGAACGCCAAGGGTTTTTCTCCTTCGTCGCCGCCCGCTCCCAAACCGCCTCCTCCGCCGACGCCGACGACGACCGCTCGACGGCGAGCGCGACGCGCAGATTCCCCGGCGTTCCTTCGCCGACGGCGCCGACGACGCTAAAAAACGCCGCCGACGCGATAAGCGCCGTTCCCCAAATCTTCGTTCCCGACTTCGGCGTCGTTTCGCTTCTCGTCTTCGTCAAATTTCGCCCTTTCGTTCGTCGCCGTTTTCGTTTTCTTCGCCGAGCGTCAACGCCAACGCGCCCTTGCCGCCGTCGCGCCGTCGCTCCGCGTCGACCGCCAGCTTCGCCAACTCGACCTTAAACGCCAAGTCGAGATCCCAGCCCTCCGTCGCGACGCGGTAATTAATATAACGCAAAAAATCCAACGCGACGACGTAAAAACGCAAGCCGAACAAAAACGCCGGAAAAATCGCCCAATGAAACGCCGCCGCCCAAGCGTCGCCGGTCGCGATCAACGTCGGCCCGATTTGGTCGAGCAAGAAATACCCGGAAAGCGCAGCCGTCGCCGGCCAAACGTTCGGCTCGAAAACGCCGCGACGGAACGACCGAACGCGAGCCGAAGTCGAATATCGCCCCGACGTTTTGCGAAAGGGCGTTCGTTCGAGCAAAATCGTCTCCGCGTAAAACGTCCCCCGGCGAAACGGACGCGTCAAGACAAGGAAATAAAGGAGTTGCGGCAAACGCTCCGCCCAGCTCGCGACAATTTCGCGCCGCTCGATTTTCCGCTCCGACTCGAACAACCAAACGCCCAAATACCGCGTCGCCAAGGAGCCGACGAACGCCGTTTCGAGCGCGATAATCCAATAAACGAAACAGTTTTGCCAAAAGAGCCCGCCTCTTTCGCCGATTTCGCTCGGGGCGCCGAAGAGAAAGAGCGCGAAAAAGAGCGCGTCGAGCGCCCAAACCGGAACCGCTAAAAGAGCGAAATAAAACGCCAAATTTTTGAATTCGCGCCCGATTACTAAAAACGCCAAGTCCCGCGTCTCGGTCGTCGAGCGTTTCCGAACGACGATCGCTTGCCGCGTCCAGTCGTTTTCGCGCTTTTCGCTTTTTTCGTCGACGCCGTTCATCGTTGTTCGCCCTCCGACGCGTTTTCCCGTTTCGCGTTTAACCAACCTCGCTTCGCCGCCCAAGAGACGCCGCCGAGCCCGACGATATACAAGACTAAGAGCGCCGCCGACAAGATCGCGATCCCGCGCTTGATCGCCAACGCGTCCCCGAAAACGCCCCCAAAGAACGTCGGACGCGGCGAAACGAACGCCTCCAAGAGCGCCGCGCCGCAAAAGAGCAGAAACGCCGCGACCATCGCCGGAGACGCTTTGATCGCCGCCCGACGCGCCGAGTCGAGCCGCGCGAAGCCGTCCGTTTTGATCAACCCGAACCCGATTCGCATCCCGGCCGCCGCCGACAAGACGACCGCCGTCAACTCGAACGGCCCGTGCGCGGTCGTAAATTCGGTAAACCGCGCCGCGACCTCCGCGTCGACCGCTCCGCTCGTCATATACCCGAACGCGACGCCGAGCGCCGTCGCGTTGAACCCCAAGACGTAAAGCCCCGGAAACGCGAAAAGCGCCCCCAACGCGAAACATTTCAAGCCGATACCGCCGTTGTGTTGGACGTAATACGCCGCCATCCCGACCCGGTCGAACGCGTCCATTTCTTCGAACGGTTTCGAATACATCCCTTCCAAACTCGTCAGTTGGTCGGCGCCGACGACGCTCCGCGCGAACTCCGGATTCTTCGCCGCGATCGCCTCGCACGTCCAAAACGGAATCCAAAAGAGGGCCAACGCCGCCCAAAACGCCGCGTCGGTCAGCAGCCAACGGGGCGCGTCGAACAAGAAAACGCGTCCAAACGTTTTCAAGTCCCAAGTTTGACGACGGTAAAGGAGGTTGTGCGCGACGCCGACCAAATCGTTCAAATAACGAATCGTCCCGGGAGGCAAACGGCGCGCCTCCGCCAACGCCAAATCGGCGCACGTCGCTCGATACAACGCCGCGAACCGAGCGATCGTCGCTCCGTCGCGCGTCCCCTTCGACCTCGCGCTTTTCAGTTCCGCCGCCAACCGTTCCAGCTCTTTCCAATCCGGCTCGCGCTTCGCGATCAGTTCGTCGACCATTGTCGGCTTCCTCGTCTTTATCTTCTCCAAGCGTCGTCGGCGACGCTAATAATCGGCGCTCAAACGGATATTTGTCGCGCGTTTGAAATTTATTCGATTAGCAAATCGTTCAATAAACGCTTTTTGTTTCAACGTTGAATTGTCGCTTTTTTTCCAAAATCGCAAGGGCGCGCAAAGTCGACCGCTTGATTTTTTTCCTCTCGTTTATTATACTGTCGTTTAACGGGAAAAACAAACCGTTTCTCGGCCAGTCGCGCAAAATTTCGCTTCTTTCTTCTTCAAAACGGAACGCGTTCCGATTTTCTTTGACGAAGGAGCGTTTTTGCCGCGAAAATTCAACGCGCTTATCCCCGCCGTCGTTCGCGACGCGTTCCTTAGCGCTCCAATGGAAAAGAAGGAGAATCCAATGTCCCCGAAACGTTCCGACGTCGCCGACCTCGCTCAACTTCAAGACCGCCTCCTCGACGCGCCCGCTTACCGCAAGGCGTTTTGCGATCCGGAATTTTTATCCGGCGACGACGGTCGCGAAATTCGCCTCCTCGCCGAATACGTCAAACCTGAGCGAACGTTTGAGCAAGCGCGAATCGGCTCGACCGTCGTCGTCTTCGGGAGCGCTCGTATTCTGCCGCCGGACGAGGCCGCGCGCCGCCTTGAACTCGCCGAACAAACCGCCGCTCAAACGCCGAGCGCCGACGCCGACGCCGCGCTGGCGCAAGCGCGAACCGCCGTCAAACTTTCCCAATATTACCAAACGGCGCGCGAGTTCGCCGAATTGGCCGCGACGAAAAACGACGTCTTCAACCGAGAAATCAGCCCGGACGGAACCGTTTCGCCGACGCGACAACGCGAATTCGTCGTCTGCACCGGCGGCGGCCCCGGGATAATGGAAGCGGCCAACCGCGGCGCGTTCGACGCCGACGAACCGACGATCGCGCTCAACATTTCGCTCCCGTTCGAGCAACGTCCGAACCCGTTCGTTTCTCCGGAGTTAAGTTTCAACTTCCATTACTTCGCGACCCGAAAACTGCACTTCCTCCTGCGCGCGAAGGCTCTCGTCGCGTTCCCCGGCGGCTTCGGCACCTTCGACGAACTCTTCGAAGCGTTGACCCTGCGCCAAACCGGGCGAATGCAGCACTTGCCGATCGTCCTTTTCGGTCGCGAATTTTGGGAAAACGTCGTTAACTTCCCGAAACTCGTCGAATACGGCGTTATCTCCCCCCGCGATCTCGACCTCTTCCAATACGCGGAGACCGCCGAGGAAGGTTGGGCGATTATCGAAAATTATTACGCGAACGAAGCGATTCGACAAAATTAACGGTCGCGCCGACTTTAACGCCGCCGGCCGCGCCCGCTCGTCCGCTCGACGCGTCAAAATCGTTTCGAACGGGCGAAGCAAACGCGAATTTCTCCCGAAGACGCGACGAAGCCGCTTCCCTTTCGAGCGAAAAAAGGTATAATAAAGGGTCGACGTCGACGAAATCCAACGCGTTTTCGCCGACGCGTTTTCAACGATTTAACATTTTCGGCGCTTTAAAACCCAAAGCGAACGACAACGGAAAAACGAACGATGAACTTGATGTCGAAGAATTTCAAAGCTCGCCTTCTCTCGCTCCTTTACGCGCTCCCGGTTTTCTTGGCGACGTCGCCGATCGTCCTCGCCGCCGAAGAAGAAGAGGAAAAAGCGGCCGAGCCGGTTTGGGTTCTTAGTTGGGCGGCGTTCATTTTATTCTGCGGTTTGACGATCGCCATTTGCGTTTTCTTCTCGCGTCGCCCCGAAACGCTCTTGACGAACGAAGAGCAAAAAGAAGTCGGCGCGCTCGCCGCCGAACGCCTCGCCGCGCGTCGCAAAGCGGAACGTTTGGCGCGCATGCAAGCCGGGCAAAAAAAATCGAACGCGAATTAATTTGTCGCGACGACGCGTTTTCCAACGTCGCGCGAGCGTTT
>JAFYVO010000416.1 GCA_017549085.1 Thermoguttaceae bacterium | reverse complement strand
ACGGCGCTTCGCAAGCGGAAAAGCAAAACGCCGACGATAGTTTAGGGTATTTGGGGCGTCGAGAGAGAGTAGGAAAGGCGCGGCTTCGGCCGAGAGTGCGTAAAATGGAGAGACGAAAGACGATCGCGGGAATTTTGACGGCGTGCGGCGCCGGTATTCTCGCGTCGTGCGCTTCGTTGCAACCGACTTCGAACGACGCTCCGCCCCCGCCGCCGAGCGACGCGCCGAAGACGACGCTGCGTCGAGCCGAGTTGGCGCCGGACGCCGTTTCGTTCGACGCGCTCCTCGTTCACGTTCCTTATCAAGATCGCGCTTTGGTCGAAGCGTTTTGGAACGACGTCGACGAACAGGAGATCGACCCGGAAACGCGCCGTTATCTCAACGAACAGGGTTTTCGCGCGGGGCTGATCGGCGCGTCGATTCCCGACTCGCTCTCCCGACTCTTGACGCTCAAGGGACGCGAACTCCGCTCGACCCTCGAAGAAGAGGTCGATTATTCGAAAAAATCGACCGGGGCGCCCGTCGCTTACTCGAAACCGATCAACCTGCGCGCCGGAATGAAGAGCGTTATCGAAGCGCGCGGCGACGTTATTCCGGCGATCCCAATTTTGGAAAACCAAAACGGTTCCCTCGTCGGCAAAAGTTACAACGACGCGCAAACTCTTTTCAGCGTCGCGATCGATCCCGCGCCGGACGGTTCCGTTCGCTTCGACGTAACGCCGTTTTTGCGGTACGGCGCGCCGCGACTCGCGACCCGATACCAACACGGCCAGCTGGTGCGAACGCAGGAACAGCCGACGAAAACCTTCGACGCGCTCAAATGCTCCCTCGCGTTGCGACCGGGACAGTTTTTGGCGATCGGCGCCAGCGACGCGAAAACGAGCGCGCTCGGACGTTGGTTCTTCACCGACGGCGGCGACGATTACGACCAAAAAATCCTCGTTTTGCGCCTCTTGGTAACCCAACACGACGGCGAGTTCGACCGCTTCCCCGACTTCCGCGAGATTGTGCGGCGCGAAAATGAGAAAAACGGCGTCGCGAGCGACGAATTTGAGTCGAACGTCGACTTGTACGTCGCCGTCGAAGGGTTCGAGAAACCGATCTTGACCCCGGAAGGCGCGCTTGAATTTAAACCGGAAGTCGTTCCCAACGCGACTAATTTTGCCGATTATATCCCCGACGGCGCGAACGAAGCGGCGACGTTGCAGGCGGAACAAGAACGTCTCGACGCGAAGGCTCCGTCGACCGAAACAGCGGAAGAAATGGGAGGAATAGAACGATTGAACGGTTTGGGCGATTCGGGAAGCAACGGCGAAACGCGGGAAATGGAGAGATTGGGCGATATGCGCGAAGCGGGGCCGCGTCGTCGTTAACCTTCGCGAAACGGGTGAAAACGGGGAAACGGCGCCAAATGGGAAGCGACTAAACGAAAGGTAAACGCGCTTTTAACGACAAAGACGATAATTTTGGGGAAAATATAAGAAAAGTTGCCCAAAATGAGACGTTTAGAGGCGCCGAGCGCTTGCCGAGCCAATAAAATAGCGCTAAAATAATAAAGGAATAGCCGCGAAAAAGAAACGCGCGTTAATTGTGTTGTTGCACAGGTTTCAAAGCGGCGTAAACGACGCGCTCGACGCGGCGCGTTTTACTTACTCTATATAAGCCGTAAGAAAGGTTTTTTGTAACGAGATTATGTCGCTGAGGAGGATGGACAACAACGGCCCGAGAGGTAACAACGGCGCGAACGCCGGGCAACGCGTGAACGAAATGATCCGCATTCCGCAAGTGCGCGTCATCTCGGACGAAGGCGAACAATTGGGCGTGATGAGTTCCGCGGAAGCGTTGGCGAAAGCGCGCGCGGTCGGGCTTGACTTGGTCGAGGTCGCGCCGGCGGCGAAACCGCCCGTTTGCCGCATTATGGATTACGGCAAATACAAATATCAACAAAAGAAACGCGTCGCGAAGCAACAAACGAATAAAACGCAAGTGAAAGAGTTGCGTTTGCGTCCGAAAACCGGCGATCACGACGTTCAAGTTAAGGTCAATAAAGCGCGCGAATTCCTCGCCAAGAAGGACAAAGTTACGTTGTCGATTCTTTTCCGAGGGCGCGAAATGGCGCACGTCAACGAAGGCGAAAAGTTGTTGGCTTCGGTGATGGCGATGCTTGAAGACGTCGCGAAGGTCGAATCCGCGCCGAAGCAAATGGGCAAGCGCATTTGGTGCACCCTGGCGCCGAAATAAGCGTTGGAATTTATTGCGATAAACGCCGTAAGAGGCGCGGGGCGTCGACGAAAATAACGGTCGACGTTTCGCGTCGGGGGCGGCGTTTTGCAACTTTTGATATGACGCCTGTGAGACGAAGGTTGGCGCGTCGGTTTTCTTCTCTTTAAAACTCGGCGCGACGGTGAAAACGCTTCAAGGAACGAAGCGGAATAGACGCGGCGGCTTTCTAGGTCGCGTGTTGAAGGCGAAGGAGTCGAACGATGGCGCGAAGCGTCGCGTTGGGGCGTTGGGGAAAGCGAATAACGGTTTGGGCGTCGGCGTTCGTCGTCGCGGCGACGGTTTGGGCGTCGGGCGCGAATCTTGGCGCCGACGAGACGAGCGGTCGCGCGTCGCAGGGCGCGAGCGTACCGAACGGCGGGGACGCCGGGAGCGTTTTTCATTTTGACTCGTCGACGCGTTGGCCCGAATGGGATTCGACGACCGAAACGTCGTTGCGTTTTCGCGTCGATTCCGTCGTGAAATTCTCGCGCAACGAGGACGAAGAGCGTTCGTTTAAGACGTCGTCCGTTTTTTTCGACGATTTCGCGTTTGATTTTATCGGCGACAACGGCGAAATTATTATCTATTCGTTTAGCGAGAAAAAATTCGCGCTGATCGACCCGATTCGGCGTTTGCGAACGGAAGTCGCCGCCGAGGAAATCGATCGCTTTTTAGAAAACGTCAAACCTCTTTTGGAAAAGCGGAACGACGCGTTTTGCGCTTTTATGCTCGCGCCGACTTTCGAGGTTTCGCGAAAAGAGGACGAACTTCTCTTTCAGAGCAAATGGATCGATTACCGCGCGACGACTCGAGCTTTCGACGATCCGAAAATCGCCGACGCTTACTTTGATTTTTCGAACGCGCTTTGTAAATTAAACGTTTTTATGAATCCCGGTTCGATAACGCCGCTGGCTCGTTTGGCGGTCAACCGACGTTTCCAAGAGGAGGCGCGCTTTCCGGAAAAATTGGTCGTCGACGTTTATCCGAAGGGGAAAATGTTCTTTAATCGTTCGTTTCAGGCGAACAACGAGTATAAGTTGGCGCGTCGGCTCTCCGAAAAGGACCGCAACCGCGTAATGCGAGCGATTCACTTCGCCGCGCAGTTTCAGGAAGTGAGTTTTCGAACGTATTATAAAAAGTCGAGCGAGCGTTAAAACGACGCGAGGCGCGAAACGGAGGGACGGAAAATCGGCGTTGGTTGGGGGGGCGTTCCCTTGACGCGTTGGTAAAGAGGCCGGGCGTCGTGTTCGATTTTGTCGTTTTTTTGACGACGAGTCAATTTTCTCGGCTGTTTCGAGAAGTTTTTGCGCGCGTTCTTTCGTCGCGCTTTTTTGTTTTGACTTGCTTTTTGGCGTTCTTTTGTCGCGCTTTTTTGTTTTGACTTGCTTTTTTGCGTTCTTTTGTCGCTTTTTTGTTTGGGCTTGCTTTTTTGCGTTCTTTTGTCGCGCTTTTTTGTTTTGACTTGCTTTTTTGCGTTCTTTTGTCGCGCTTTTTGGTTTTGACTTGCTTTTTTGCGTTCATTTGTCGCTTTTTTGTTTTGACTTGCTTTTTTGCGTTCTTTTGTCGCTTTTTTGTTTTGACTTGCTTTTTTGCGTTCTTTTGTCGCGCTTTTGGGGGGACGAGCGCGTTTTAAGTTGCGCCGTCGGAGGCAAGAAGTTGGGGGCGTTTTAAGATTGGCGACGCCGAAGCGAGGCGGAGAGGCGTTCGGTTGACAAGCGTCGATAGACGCGTTCAAAGGAAAGAGCGAGTCGGCAAGAAATAAAAAACGTTCGCCGGAGTAAAAACTGCCGGCGAACGCTCCTCGTTTCGGCGAGTCAACCCGTTATATCGTCGCCGAAACTTGGTCGGACGTCGACGCTTAAAGAGCGTCGAACGTTAATGTTAAGGGAAGGGGAAAGCGATCATTCGGCTTTCGGTTGGTCGCCTTGCGGACGTTCGCCGCGACGACGTTGGCCGCGTTCGCCTTGCGGGCCTTGCCCTTCGCGACGCGGAGCGCGGTTGCGGTTGAAATCGCCTTGCGGACGTTCGCCTTCGCGACGCGGAGCGCGGTTGAAGTCGCCTTGCGGGCCTTGACCGCCCCAAGGTTGCGGCGCGCCCCATTGCGGAGCGAATTGTCCCGGAAGTTGGAGAAGACGAGCGAAGAACATCGGGCCGAATT
>JAFYVO010000415.1 GCA_017549085.1 Thermoguttaceae bacterium | reverse complement strand
TATGCAAGGCGAATTCCGTTTCTCGTTCGGCCCTTGGAACATTCACGAAGGCGCCGACCCGTTCGGCCCGGAAGTCCGCAAGTCGATTCCGTTCAACAAAAAACTGGAAACGTACAAAAAAATGGGTTTCGACGGCGTCCAATTCCACGACGACGACGCCGTTCCGAATATGAACGAAATGTCGCCGGAAGCGATTATTAAAGAAGCGTCCGAACTCAAAAAGACGCTCGACGATCACGGCCTCGTCGCCGAATTCGTCGCGCCGCGCCTTTGGTTCGACCCGCGCACCATCGACGGCGGTTTCACCTCGAACTGCGCCGAATGCCGCAAATACGCCATCGAACGCGCCAAACGCACCGCCGATATCGCGACCGCGCTCGGCACGAAGAACATCGTCTTCTGGCTCGCCCGCGAAGGCACCTACATCCGCGAATCGAAAGACCCGGTCGTCGCGACCGAACGCATCGCGGAAGCGCTCCAAATCCTCCTCGATTACAACAAAGATATCCGCGTTATGATCGAGTCGAAGCCGAACGAACCGGTCGACCACGCCTACATTCCGACGATCGGTCACGCCATCGCGCTCGGTTTGATGACGAACGCCCCGGACCGCGTCGGCTGCCTCATCGAGTCCGCGCACTCGATCCTCGCCAACCTTTCGCCGTCCGACGAAATGGGCTTCGCGCTCGCGCACAAAAAACTTTGGAGCGTCCACCTCAACGACCAAAACGGTCTTAAATTCGACCAAGACTTGACCTTCGGCGCCGTCGACCCGCGTCGCGCGCTGAACCAAGTTCGCGTTTTGGACCAACACGGTTTCGGTCGCAACGGCGAATGGGTCGGCCTCGACGTTAAGGTGATGCGCACGCAAAAAGACGAAGTCGCGCTCAAACACCTCGACTACAGCCGCAAGATTTTCCTCCGCTTGCTCGAAATCAGCCGTTCGCTCGACGACGCGAAGATCGCCGAACTCCAAGCGTCCCGCGACTACGAGGAACTCAACTGGTACATCCTCGACGCGATGCTGAAGTAAGTCGCGCTTACCTCCGAAAACCCCCGACTCGCGCCGTCTTAACCGACTTTCGCGAGTCGGGCGTCGTTTCGTTTTGAGCGATTTTCCCCCGTCGACGCGTTTCTCCAACGAGCGAACGCGCCGACGTCGGGAGAATTGCGCCCCGATTTTCCCGCCGTTCGCCGCGCCGCCGGCGTTTCCCCGCCGTCGCGCCTTTCGAGCGGCGTTTTTTCTTTTTTAACGCTTTTAACGGCGTTTTGTCGTTATTTCTTGCGTTCGTTCCGACGACCGAGTTCGCCGCGACGTTTCGAGCGCCGGTCGCCGCCGGACGCGTTTCCTTCCCCGCCTCGCCCGACTTTTGCCGCCGCGTCGGTCGCCGCAATCGTTTCCCGCCGTTTTCCGTTCCGGAGTTTGTTTTATGCGCCGTTTATCTCGACGACTTTCGCCGCGCCTCGCGACGCTCGCCCTTATTTTAGCGCCCGGTTTGCTCGCCGCGCCGTCCCCTTTCGACCTTCCGCTCTTCGCCGACGAACCGACAGCCGCCGCGCCCGATTTTCAACCCGAATACCCGAACGATCCGCCGCTCGACGTCGTTCCGCGCGAAATCGCCGAGTACCGTTCGTTCGTCCTTTTCGATTTCGCCGCTCCCGACGCGACCGCCGACGGTTGGGCGTCGGGCCCGACCGCGCAAATCGCCGGAATCGC
Source organism: Thermoguttaceae bacterium (assembly GCA_017549085.1). GTDB lineage: Bacteria > Planctomycetota > Planctomycetia > Pirellulales > Thermoguttaceae > RUG369. Next base: position 1,962 of record JAFYVO010000415.1, on the reverse strand, counting down.
CGACGGCGTCCTCAAAGTCCGCGCGACCGGCGACGACCCTTATTTCTTCTCGCCGATGTTAAACGAGATAAAGTTTAACGCCGACGGTTCCCCGCGAACGGTCTCCGGCACGACGCTCGTCCGCCTCCGAATGCGAACGACGACGACCGGCGGCGGTCAGTTTTTCACCGCCGAAACCGCGTTCCCGGAATACGACGAGAGCCGCGCGCCCCGTTTCCCGTTGGCGACCGACGGCGAATTTCACGACTACCTGGTTCCGGTTGAAACGGTTAGTCCGCTTTTGCGGCTGCGTCTCGACCCCGGGAACGACGCGGGGGACGTCGAAATCGCGCGCCTCGAACTGGTCGAAGTCGTTTACAAGCCGGTCAAGTTCGGCGTCGCGACGGTCGCGGACGACAAATTGACGTTCGAGCTGAAGAACGCCGCGCCGACGCCGACGCGGTTGAAGCTCGAATATCTCGGCGTCGCCCCGGCGCAATCGCCGACGGAAACGACGCTCGAAATCGCCGACGTCTCGGAGCTCGTGCTTCGTTATCCGAAAAAAGCGCCGTTCGAAACGCTCGAAGTCGTCGGAACGCAAGTCGATACGGGCGAACAAATTACGCGCCGCTTTTTCGCGTTTCACGAAGACGTCGCCGACGCGAAAGCCGCCGACGCCGACTACGTCGCTTCGGCGCCGACGCTCAAAAACGACCGCCTCGAAGTTCGCTTCGCCCCGGACGCTTCGGGCGCCGAAATCTTCCGCGCCGGCCAACGGGTCGCCGTCTTGACGCCCCTTCTCGTCGAGGACGGCGACGGCGCGAAGCTCGTTCCGACGGAACATTCCGACGCGGAAATCGACGCCGCGCTCGCCGCGTCCGACGCCGAAAAAGCCGCGCAAAAAGCCAATAAGCCGAGTCGATTGCGCCCGGTCTTCCGCTCGCTCGACGCCGAAAAAGCGGAAGTAGAGTTTGCGCTAACCGACGCTTCAAACGCGGTTTGCGGTTCGCTCCGTTTCCGTCTCGACGGCGACGTCTTAGCGTTCTCCGCCGACGCGCCGCGTTCGGTTCACTCGCCGGTCGTTCGCGTTCTCGGGTCGATGCGACAAGCGATTCTCTCCGGCGTCGAACACCTCGAAGCGGGGGAACATTCCTCGTCGACCGCCGACTTGGAGACGCCGGAACACGTTCGTTTCGCGCCGCCGTCCCTTTGGTTGACGTCCCCCTTTATGTCGGTCGTTTCGGAACGTTGCGGCGCGGCGATTCTTTTCGACGACCCGAGCGCGCGGTCGATTTTCGCCGTCCCGAACTTCCTCGACGGCGACGCAACCTCTTCGCGTTTCAACGTTTGCGCTCCGAAAGTTTCCGGCAAAATCCGATTCGCGGTGCCGGACGAAACGATCGAAGAGTCGGTTCTTTGGTCGGTTCTCGAACGCGGCGGGCTTCCCGAACTCCCCAAGCGACCGCGTTCGACGGCGGAGCAAGAGGCGCTCCATTTGGCTGGTTTCGAGGAATCGCGCCTCAAGATGGAGGGCGGTTGGGCGCACGCGGTCGGCTCGGGCCTTCCGCCCTTCCCGTTCGACCCGCATTACGGGAGCGACTTCGTCTCGACAATTTGGGAATTGACCGGGCGTCTTCCGGAAACGCCGCGCCTCGACGTCGGCGGCGGGCACGTCCGCAATCACGTTTCGTTCCTCCTTTCCGGAAAAGCCGACCTATTTTTACGTTGGATTAACGGCGAAGCGGCGGGAATCCGCGCGGCGCAACGTCCGGACGGCTCGTTCCGCTACTCCGGCAAGTTTTTGCGCGGGCATTGGGTCGATTACGCGTCCGGCGACTGCGGCAACTACCTCTTCCGCCTCCTCGAACATTGGCGGCTGACCGGCGACAAGGAATCGCTAAACACCGCGCTCAAAGGCCTTGCGTTCGTCAACGAGTTGAAAACGCCCCGCGGCGCGCAAGTTTGGGAACTTTCGCTCCACAC
>JAFYVO010000414.1 GCA_017549085.1 Thermoguttaceae bacterium | reverse complement strand
TTGAGCTTACCGAGGAGTGCCAATGGATTTATGCCCAAATGAAGGAGCATTATCTGTGGAACGACTCAATAAAGCAGCCGGCACGGAGCAAGTTCTTCTCCAAGAGTTCCGATTTCTACAAGTCGCTGCTACAAAAGGAGTTCGAACGACGTCATGCACCCGGAGCAGAGAACTCGAATCGCCATTAATCTTTCCTTGCGTTGCGTTGGTTAAGGGACGAAAGCCGCCGCGTCGACGACGCGAATTCGGCGAAAAGGCGCGGAAACGTCGAAGCGCCCGCGTTTTTTTCATTTTAACGGGACGGCGCGAAAATTTCAAGCCCGTTTTCCGTTTTGTCGGTCGTTTTCCCGATTTCCGACGGCGCGGGATAGAAGAAACGGGGAAGCGGGAGTTTTCGGCGCGATTGGTTGGGATTGGGCAAGTTGGGGGAGTTGGTTAAGATTTAAGGCGCGTTAATCCGCGTCGGGCTCTTTGGGGTTTGCGCGCCGGGGCGCTTGGACGCCGAGGATGCGGAGACGTTGGCGCGAAGACTTTGGGGGTTGCGAACCGGGGGCTTGGATTGCGATAGCGCGGGATTTTTGCGGCGAGTTCGTCGGCTCGCTGGTTGGGATTGGGCAAGTTGGGGGAGTTGGTTAAGATTTGAGGCGCGTTAATCCGCGTCGGGCTCGACGCCGATTGAGTTCTTCGAGGCATTTCGGGACGGCGCCGAGGAACCGAACGATTTGGCTCGCCGTCGTTTCGAGCGCGGCGGCGGTCGCGGAAAGATTTTCGTCGTTCGCTTCAAAAACGTCGAAGAATTCCGAAACAAGAATCGCGTAATCGAAACTCGTCGGCGCGACGCGAATTTTTCCCCCTTGGAGGCGCGCGAACCAACGGAACGAAGCGCGGGCGTTGGTCGCGGCGTCGGATTGTCGTTTTAAATCCTCTAAAGCGCCTAAATTGTCGTCGGCGGGGGGGACGAGGGACGCCGGAACGGGCGTTCGAACGGTCAAGGCGATTTCGACGCGGAGCCGTTCGAGCGCGATCTCCCGGTTTTCGCCTTGATAGCGGCGTGCGGTCGCTTCGCCGACGATCCCGGTCGCCGGATGCCGGAAGCGAACCGCCGTTTCGACCTTGTTGCGGTTTTGCCCGCCGGGCCCGGAACGACGCAAGCGCTCCATTTGGCAAGCGCGTTCGAGCGCCTCCGGTTCGAGGTAAACCGGCGAACGAGGCGGCGCGGCGGAAAAGTCGGCGGGGGAAGAGGCGGACGGCATTGCGAGCGACGGGATTTCAAAAAGGCGGAAAACGAAAAAGAGGGCGCGGCGCGACCTCGGGAACGGAACCGGAACGACGCGGCGATAAAAAAACGCGAAACCGTCGGCGAGACCGGGCGATTTCGCGTTAAATTAGGTAAGACGCGCGGAAAAGGAAAGTGGGGAAAACTCGACTTTTCGGTTCGAAATCGATTAAGGCGTCGAATTTGATTGTTCGACTTGGAATCGATTAAGGCGAAGGAACTCGATTTTCGGTTCGAAATTGCTTTTCGGTTTCGAGCCGAGTTAGAAACGCGCTTTCGGGGCCGACGTAAACGCGTCGACCCCGGGCAAACTTTCCTTTCGCGTCGGCGTTCGATTAGAAGTGCAAACCGAACGGGTTGTCGCCGGCGTTCGAGAGACCGCCCTTGAGCGGGCCCTTCGGACGGTTTTTCTTGATGCGTTCGCGAACGGCGGCGGCTTCGGCTTCCGCTTTCGCTTCGGCGGCGGCTTCCGCGGCGGCGCTTTCGGCGTCGCGTTGACGTTTCGCTTCTTCGCGCGGGTCCGGGGTCAAACGCTTGATCGACAAGGAAATCTTGCGTTTTTCGCGGTCGATCCCGAGGATTTGAACGTCGACGAAATCGCCGACTTCGAGCGCGTCCGAAACTTGCGCGATGCGTTTGTAGCAAATTTCGCTAATGTGGACGAGCCCTTCGACGCCCGGCGCCAATTCGACGAACGCGCCAAACGCCATCAGGTTCGTAACGCGACCGCGAACTTTGTCCCCTTCGGCGAACGTTTCGTCGATCTTCTTCCAAGGATCGCTTCCCGCGTCTTTGTACGACAACGAAATGCGGTTGCGATCAAGATCGATTTTGGCAACGATAACGCTAATGCGTTCGCCTTCTTTGACGACTTCGGACGGATCGGAGATACGACCCCAGCTCATTTCGGAGACCGGGAGGAAACCGTCGACGCCGCCGAGGTCGACGAACGCGCCGACGTTGATGATCTTGCGGACGAGACCTTCGCGGGTTTGGCCGACGGCGAGTTCCGCCATCGTCTTTTCGCGCATTTCTTCGCGTTCGCGTTCCATCAGGACGCGGCGGCTGATCACGAGGTTGCGGCGCTCCGGATTGACTTCGGTAACGACGCACTTCCAGCGTTCGCCGACGAATTGTTCGGCGTTTTCGACGAAGAACGGCGCGATTTGACCGTTCGGCATAAAGCCGCGCAGACGCCCGACTTCGCATTCGAGACCGCCTTTGTTGGCGCCGGTAACGCGAGCTTCGACGATCGCTCCAACCGTAAGGCTGAGCCAGTCGCCGACTTCCGCCGCGGCCAACGGGAGCGAAACTTCGTAAACGCCGTCGTCGGCGTTAAAACGGGAAACGACCGCTTCAAACTCTTG
>JAFYVO010000413.1 GCA_017549085.1 Thermoguttaceae bacterium | reverse complement strand
GCGGCGGCAAAACAAGCGCTTTAAAAAATCTAGAGAAAGAGCGCAAAACGGCGAAGTCGCGCCCAAAGAAACGATTATGCGATTTCTATCGGGAAAGCGAGCGTTTCGTCGAGCGATTTCGCCCCGATCAACGTCGCGAAAAAGCGGTCGACGCCGAGCGCGCACCCGGAACACGACGGCAGCCCCGCCTCCATCGCCTGCAAAAGTCGGGATTCGCGCGGCAATTCCCCCGAACCGTCGCGGCGTCGCTCTTCGCTTGTCGTTTCGATTCTCGCTCGCAAAACGGACGCGTCGAGCAGCTCGTGATAACCGTTCGCCAATTCGACGCCGTCGACAAAAAGCTCAAAACGTTCGGTAACGTCGAACGATTCTTTTCGTTCGACGTCGAATTCTCGTCGCGTTTTTGCCAATTGCGATTGCGACGCCGGATAATCGCACACGATCGTCGCCGCGTCGACGCCCAAATTCGGCTGAACGACTTCGGCAAAAATCAAGTCGAGCCAATCGTCTTTCGTCGCGCCATTCTCCCCAGTTTCGCTATTTTCTCCGTCTCCCGCAAGATAAGACTCCGGATAGGCAATTTTCGCTCGATCGGCAAACTCGCGCAAATCGCCGCAAGTCGCCCAATGCGGATTTATCCCCGTTTTTTCCTCAAAGACGTCGGCAAACGTCCGCTCGACGACCGCGTTTTGCGCCCACCCCTTCGGCGCGAGCCCGGTTTCGGCCCAAAATTGTTTCGCGACGCTCAGCGCCAAGTCGGCGAGAAGCCGGCGTCCCGCTTGGTAATCGTCGTCGCGGCGGTACCATTCGAGCATCGTAAACTCGACGTTGTGCCAAGCGCCGCGGTCGCCGCGACGGCAAGCGGGCGCGAGTTGATAAATCGCGTCCATCCCGGCGGCGACCAAGCGCTTCATCGCAAACTCCGGCGACGTTTGCAGATAAAAGGTCGTCGCCTCGCGTCGCGCCGTCTCCGGATCGCGAAATCGCCGCGCGGCGAAATCGTCTCGTTCCCCCCAACAGAGCGGAACCTGCACGGCGATCGGCTCGACAAAACGGTCGACAACCGTGTCGCGCGACAAAAAAGGCGTCGTCGTTTCGACAAACCCCGAACGGTCGAAAAAAGCGCGAATCGTCCGATAGAGCGCCGCGCGCCGACGTAAATTTTCGAGCGGAGCGGTCGGTCGCCAAGCCTCCGTCTTCTTTAATCCCCCCATTTCCCCTATCCTTCCTTTCTTTCGCGTCTTTCGTCGTCGCTGCGTCTTACTATCCGCCTATTTTAGCCGCTTTACCGTCATTAGAGTTCTTTTCTCCAACGAGCGATTTTTTCTATTTTAACAAAAGACGGGCGACTCGACAAGACGACGCTCAAACAACGTTCCAAAAAGGCGCGCTCCAACGGGCTTCCGAGTCCCCTACTCGAAAACCTTCCCGAGATTCGGCGACGTCGGCGCAACTTAGCGAAGATAAGGAAGATTTGCCGACGCCCGAACGACAAAATCGCGCGCTCCGTTTTCAGAGCGCGCGATTTCCCAAGGTTCCAACGTCCGATTCCCTTGCGTTCGTCCGTTAAGGTTGAGACGTTTTTTCCCGTCGGTCCGACCGGCCTATTTTAAATTTCTTTTTTCCAAAGTCCGTGAAGGTTGCAGTACGTCCGCACGAGCGCGGGCCCGTCGTCGACGCAAAATTCGACGATCGGTCGCTCGCCCGGCTGCAAAACGACGCGCTTCGTTCGGTTCCCTTGCGTCGTTTCGATCCATTCGATGAAGTGTTTACTCTCCATCGGATGCTCGACGGCGCCGATCGTAACCTCGACGCGCTTCCCGTCTCGTTTCGCGCTCGGAACGTGTTTTTCGGCGTTTTCCGAATCGTCGACTTTCGCTTTTTCCAGCGTCATCGGTTGACCGCAACAAACGAGTTCGCCGGAACCGTCGCGCAACACTTCGACCATTTTACCGCAAATTTCGCACATATAAATTTCCGTTTCTTTCATCGCGAAACGCTTCCTTTCATTTTTCTAACGCTTCAATTTAATTTTCAACGATAAGACGCTTTCTGTTTTTAAAACGCCGAGTCATTCCCGCGTTTTTAGGCGTTGGCCGCGTCTCATTTCCAACGTCCCATTTCCCCTAATCTATCCTACTTAACGTCCGTTCCCTAAAATTTGAAAATTTAACCTCTTTCGCTTGTTTTTTTTTGTCTTTTTCCTCTTGGAAGCGGGGAAAGTTGCGGTCGTTTTAGAAAAAAAGTTGAGTTTTTCTCTTAAAAATCCGATACGTTCTTTACGCGGGGTCGTTACAACCGCGCCAATCGTTTTATTCCAACGTCGATTTTCGGCGTTCCTTGTCCTTCTTTTGTTCGTTGATTCGATGCCGGCCGACTTCACTCGCCCTCAACCTGCGACGCGCTCGTCTCGTTCGACTTCTCCCAAAGCCGAACGCCGCCCGTTGTCGCAATATATGCAAGTCGACGAATCGACCGACGACGGGGGCTGGACGATTTTCGACTCGGCCGACGCCGCGCCGCCCCAAGCCGCTCAACCGCGTTTTGATCTTTCGGTTCTCAAAGAAATCAAGAATTTTTTGACCGCCGACGCGCCGTCCGACGAAACGTCCTTCTTGGGGGACGAAACCTTTGTCGATTCGAACGAAGTCCGCGTCGCCTATCCGTTTTACGACGGCGCGGCTCCTTCCTTTAACGCCGCCGAAGTCGCCGAAATCGCCGAAGTCGCCGAAGTCGCCGAAG
>JAFYVO010000044.1 GCA_017549085.1 Thermoguttaceae bacterium | reverse complement strand
TCGCCGGAAATCTTCGTCAACCGCTCTTGCGGAATCTTAGCGAACGCTTCGTTCGTCGGAATGGAAACGGTGAAAGGGCCGTCTTGCGCCAAAACCGTCGTCATCCCGGCTTTGTCGACCAAATCGACGAACGTCGAACATTCCGGGAAGGAGGCGGCCGTCTCCAAAATATCCTTGCGTCGTTGCGTCGTCGCCCAAAGCAAAGCGCCGAGCGCCAGCGCGAAGACGAGCGCGATCGCCGGCCAGTTGCGACAACAAGAGCGAGCGGGTTCGTTGAGTTCCGTTTTTTTCATTTCATTTCCTTTCTTTTAGCTAAAATGTTGCGACGACGGCGTCGCGCGCCTCCGATAAAGAGACGTTTTGACGATAAAATAGCGTTGTTGCGGCAAGATAGATAAAAAGGGTAAGATTTTTAGAACGCGGAAAACTAAAAAAATAAGAAAAAAAAGAAAAAAAGGGTGTTTTCATCGACAATAGAGGTTGGCAAGAAGCCGACGATTGTTTAAAATAAAGAGCATAAGGCGATTTGCGAAAACAGAACGAAAAAAAGTTCTGGCAAAGCGCGAAGGTTTGGAGGAATTGCGAATTATGCGGTAAAGCGGCGAAAAATATCGCTGGGACGGGACGCCGTCCCTTGGCCTTCGCTTAAAAGCGGTTCCTTCAAACGCTAATGTTTTCGGGAAAAATGAAAATATCGACCGCGTAAGGTTAAAGACCGTTTTTTGATGTTGACGTCAACGTTAAAATAGGTATAATTAGCGTTGTAAGCAATATCGGTAAAAAAAACGTTTTGGAAAGAATTGCGGCCTTGCGTAAAAAAGGAATAACGCGCAAATTCTGCGAGTCGCCAAAACGACGCAAGTTACCGTTTTGCGAAAGACGCGACGGCAGTGTTTAACGTTGACGATTTTAACGCGAATCGGCGGCGTTATTCGTTGGTTTGCGCGTTGACGACGTTGGACATAAGGAACCGCAAACGCTTTTTGTTGCGTTTAATGAAAAGCGTCTCGCCGGTTGGAACGTTTGAGAAGATCGGCGCCGACCGTCGTCGGGCGTTTGGGTCGACGATTCGAAGCTTTTTCCGGTTGACGGACGAGGGCATTTAGAAAAGGATTGAACCTGAAATGGGTATTAAAACTGTTTTTACGACCGGCGAAGCCGCGAAAATCTGCAAGGTCAGCCAACAAACGATTATTCGCTGCTTTGACTCCGGCGGGTTGAAAGGCTTTCGCGTTCCGGGAAGTCGTTTTCGTCGCATTCCGCGCGAACATTTGTACGCCTTTATGAAGGAAAACAACATTCCGACCGACGCGTTGGAAAGCGGCAAGCGCAAGGTTTTGGTCGTCGACGACGACCGCGACTTGGTCGAATTGCTCGTCGACGTTCTCGAACGGGACGGTCGTTTCGAAACGCGTTCCGTCAACAACGGTTTCGAAGCCGGGATGATGGTCAAAGATTACCGCCCCGACCTCATCATTCTCGACGTGATGCTTCCGGACATCAACGGCAAGGACGTTTGCCTCCGCGTCCGCAACGATAAATCGCTCGAAGCGGTGAAAATCATTTGCGTTTCCGGGATGGTCGAAGAAGACAAGATCGAAGAACTGTATCGCGCCGGCGCCAACGAGTTCCTCGCGAAGCCGTTCGAGACGGAACGCTTGATCGAACGCCTCTGCGCGCTTCTCGAAATCGAAACCTTCGCGTAATCGCGACGCGGATTGGAGAAGCCCAACGCGGCGAACGCAACCGCTAAAAACGTTGGAGTCGTCGAACTCCAACGTTTTTTTATATCGGCGTCTGTTAAAATGGGGTAAATGGGCAAATTGGTCGAACTTTTGAAAGGCGAGCGCGCAAGATGAACGACGAAAAAAAAGACGGACGATTCGAGAATCCGGGCTTGGAGCAAAAACTCTTCGACGCGTGCGCCGAAACCGCCGCCGGAATCGGACACGAGCTGAACAATCCGCTGGCGATTATCGCCGGACACGCGCAAAGCCTTTTGAAAAATGAAACGTCGGAAGAAAAACGGCGGCGTTTGGCGGCGATTTTGGAGCAAACGACCCGCGCGTACGAGATGATCGTCGACTTGCGAACCTTCGCCCGACCGCCGCGCCCGAAAGCGACCGAAGTCGACGCGGCAAAATTTTGCGACGAATGGGCGCGTCGCGAAGCGAAACGTTGCGAAGAAAACGACGTTCGACTCGAAACGGCGTTTGAGTTTGCGGGAAACGCGCCGACTTTAACGACCGACGAAGCGATGTTGGCGGCGATCTTGAACGCGTTGACGAAAAACGCCGTCGAAGCGACCGGGCCCGGCGGAACGATGAGGATTTTTGCGCGGGAAACGGTAAAGCGTTGGGAAGCGTCGGCGCTCGACGAAGAAGGCGCGTCGGCGTCGCAAGAGGAAAAACAAAACGGAAATGCGGTTTCGGAGCGGGATTCGAATGGGACGGTCGCTGAAAACGTCCGCTTTTGGGAGTTTGGCGTCGAGGACGACGGCCCGGGCTTGAGCGTCGAAGCGCAAGAACTCCTCTTCGCCCCTTATTTTTCCGGGCGGCAAGCCGGGCGAGGGTTGGGCGTCGGGTTGGCGAAAGCGCGGCGTTTTGCGGACGCGCTCGGCGTTGAATTGACGCGTCTTGACGCGACGACCTTTAAAACCGGCTGGGGGTGGCGCGTTCTTTTACGTCTTTAGAAGCGTCGAGCGTTCCGCGAAGCGGTTGGAGCGTCGCCGTCGAACGATTTCGGCGGCGTTTTTTTGTTTCGACGTTAACGCGCGAAACGGCGGGCGAACTCGAACGGCGACGGTCGTCGGAAACGGTTCGCAAAGGAAGCGCTGCGTTGGGGAACGATCGACTAATCGCGCTCAAAAACGGTTTGAACCGTCGTTAACTTTTGCGTCTTTTCTCCAATTTGAATCGTCCCGAGCGTTCCTTTGACGCCGACGTCGCGCCCGACGTAAGATTCGAGCGAAACGCCGTTTTCCGCTTCGAGGTAAGAAACGATTTCGAAGCGGGCGTCGCCGAGCGGACGCGTCAAGGCGTATTGCGGCGCGCCTTTGGGGGCTTTGGGCAATCTAGCGAGGACGCCGGTCGCGTCGAAAGCGGTCGAACTTTGCGACGAAACCGGTTGAAATTTGTTTGACGAAACAGCCGCGGCGTTCTTTTTGATTTTCGGAACGGTCGCGCCGACCGACGCGGGCGCTTTCGGCGTCGCGGTCGAACCGATGGGGACCGCTTGCCCGATCTTGCCGGAGTCGGCGGGAACGGTCGCCGTCGCGGAAGCAACTTTGGACGGCGAGTCGGCGACGGGAACGGTCGCGGTTTGGTCGACGGCGCGCCAACGAACGGAGTCGACCGTTAATTCTTGCGCGTTTTCGCTATTTTG
>JAFYVO010000043.1 GCA_017549085.1 Thermoguttaceae bacterium | reverse complement strand
CGTTAAGCACCAGTTCGCCATATCGCGCAGGAGCGCCGCCCTTCCGAGCTGAACTTGAAATTTCGGGTACGTTTCGGCGTGCGTCCCTTCGGCGTCCGGGTGGCACATATCGCAGGAGACGCCGTTTTTACTCCCGAGGAGGTTCGCGTCGTGGAAAATCAACGAGCCTTCGACGACAAGGCGTTCCGTTTCGGCGGCCCAAAGCGCGGTTTCTTGCGCCGTATGGTTCCCGTACGTATGCCCGGGACGCTGCGAGTCGAGCGCGTAAACGCCGGAATTGTCGGCGATAGGCTTGAACGTCCGCCTCTCTTTCTCGACGGCGAGCCAACGGTCGTCGAAGCCGCGCGCCCATTGGTCGTTCGTTCCCGGGATAAGCGCCGCTCCCCGCGACCAATCGACCGGCGGCGACGCGGGCGCCAATCCGTTCGGCGTTCGTTCGGGCGGAGACGGAGCGGAGCCGCCGCGCGTTCCGTCCGGCGCCGTCGAAACCGCTCGCCGTCCCGGATCGACCGCCGAACGCGCTTCCCGACGTTCGAGCGCTCCGTCCGGCGCGATCGTCCAATCGGGCTCCGGCGTTTCGGCGTTCGACGTTTCGCCTCGCGACGGTCGACTTTCCGACGCTTGCGCCGGTTGCGTCAACGGTCGACTCTCCGACGCTTCCCCAATCGCCGCCGACGCTAATTTCGGAGCGACCGGCGCGAGTATCGGAAGCGCCTCTTTTTTCGGTTCGACCGCTTGCGCCTCCGATTCCGCTCCAAAATATTCGCGCCAACGTTCCGACGCGGCGGCGACGGCTCCGTCGAACCGTTCCTTAACCCGACCGCCGGTCTCCGTCGACGTTGCGGCGACGACGAGAACCGCCGCCAACGGCGCCGCTAAAATCGCGGCGAACGCCAGTTCTTTCGCGTTCCATTTTCTCATTTCGCATTCCTTTCTTTATTTAAGGGGCGGCGTTCGACCGCGCTCAATAACTCGGCAAATTCGGGCGTTTCGGTCGTTGCGTCGCGTCGCCGGCGACGTAAGCGGCGGGAACCAAAATCGGCTCGCGATTCCAAAAGCGGTAAATTTTGTCGACGAGACCGTCCGGCGAAATCCGCAACTCGCCGTCGCCGCAAGCGTCGTTCGGGTTGAACGGGTCGGGTCGGTTCATTTCGACCGTCAACTCCGGAACGCCGGTCGGCGGATACGGCCAAGGCCAAGCGGTCGAAAGCATCCCGTGAAACGCGATATTCCCTTCTTTATGCGTCAGAAGCTGATGCGTGTGCCCGTGAACGACCGTCGCCGCGTCGAACCGACTCAAAATCCGGCGCGCGTCGGCGGCGTCTTCATTCCAAAAGTTCCAGTTTCGATACAACGAATAAAGGGGCGAGTGCGAAAAAACAACGACCGGCTTGTCGTTCGGGCAGTCGGCCAACGTTTCTTCGAGCCAACGCAAACCGGAAGCGCCGATTTTGAAACGGTTTTGAACGCCGTTGTCGAGCCCGGCGACCGTTTTCATCCGCTCGACCGGCGACATGCGACGCGCCGTCCAAAAGTCGTCTTCGAGAACGCTCATAATCCCGACGAAGCGAACGCCCTTGCAGTCGAACGCCCAAAACGGTTCCCCGAAAAGCGAACGCCAACCGTCGCCGAGGTCGAGGTACCAGTCGTGTTCGCCGACGATGATTTTCGTCGGCGCGTCGATGTCGGCCAATATATCGCGCCCCAACCGAAGTTCTTCCGGCGAGCCTAGTTGCGCTAGGTCGCCGCCGTAAATAACGAAATCCGGCTTCTCTTCCAGCGCGTTGACGTCGGCGACCGCTCGAACGAGCGCGTTGGCGAAACGGTCGTTTTTCTCCTTGACGTAAAGGTGCGAGTCCGAAATGTAAGCGACGCGAACGCCGACGCTTGCGCTTTTAACGTTACTTGACGCCGCGTCGTCTTCTTGCGCTTTGACAAAGCGTAACGTTTGAAACGCTCCGCTCCCGAACGTCGCGCCGGCGGCGGTCGCGGCGGCCCAAGAGGCGGCGGCGACTTTGAGGAACGAACGGCGGTCGAGTCGAGCAAGCGCGGCAAAAATCTCGCTCCGCTCCCGTTCGACTCGCGTTTCCAAATTCTCTCGACGGTATCGGCTCATCGGTCGTTTTCTCCTTTCGTTTCGGCAGTTTGCGTCGTTTCGTTTTCGTCCGGCGCGAGCAGAAAGAGCTCGTCGTCGTCGGTTTCGATCTCAAAGGGCGGCTCGCTTTCCAACGACAAGACGTCGTTTTCAACGTTTTCGTCCTTAACCGCGTCTTCGAGTTCGCGTTCGGACGCCGAAACGGTCGTCGTTTCGGAAATCGAACCGACGTTCTTGCCGGGCGCGTCGCCGGTCGGCGTCAACTCGACCTTTTCCCCGTTCGCAACATCCGATTTAATCGGCGTTTGCAACCGTTCAAACAGAAGAACGCGACGCGACGCCGCTTCGTCGTCGCGATCCGGTCGACATCGCGTCGCAATATCGCGTTGCCGTTCGAACTCGCGGGCGTTTTCCGCTCCGAAGCGAACGTCGGTCAACGAAAAGAGGAACGCGACCAATTGCTCGACTTGACGCTCGCTCAAATTGAGCGGCTCGATTCCGCCGTCGTGCGCGAGGTTCGGCGTCCCGCCCTTGTTGTAATGGTCGACGACGTCCCAAAGCGTCGCGTGCGAACCGTCCCGCATATAAGGCGCGGTAACGCCGACGTTTAGCAACTGTTGCGTTCGAAAGGCGCCGATGTCGTTTGCGAGCGCCGTAACGTTGTAGCGCCCGAGTTTGTTCAACTCCGGATCGAACGCAAGTTCTTCCGTCGTCCGTTCTTCGAGCGGGCTCTCGTTAAGCGCCGTCGCCGCGCGTTTCGCCAACGCTCCGAAATCTGGCGCGGGCTCGTCGACGCCGATATTGTGAAACTTGTGATTCGTTCCAATCGGATTCGACGGGCTGATTTGATGGCAAGAGACGCAGCGTCCGCGGTCGTTGAAGATTTTCCAACCCTCCTTCGCGTCGGCGCTTATCGCGTTTTCGTCGCCGCGAAGATAACGGAAAAACGGATTGTCGACAAAACGTAACCCGCGTTCAAAAACGGCCAGCGCGTTCCCGACGTCGGCGTAATTGACGTCGCGACCGTAAGCCGCTTGAAACATCGCTTTATACTCCGG
>JAFYVO010000412.1 GCA_017549085.1 Thermoguttaceae bacterium | reverse complement strand
GAAGCGGCGCGAACCAAGGAGCCGTCCGCCGTTCCTTCGCTCGACCGACCGTTGAGGCGAAGCGGCGCGAACCAAGGAGCCGTCCGCCGTTCCTTCGCTCGACCGACGTCGACGACGTTTCGCGAAAAGTTTGCGGGAAAACCGATTTTCCGGAAATTACCGCCCGACGACGGCGCGTTCTCCAACGGCGACGCGCCCGCGAAGTTTGCGGGAAAAGCCGATTTTCCGGGATTTGCCGCCCCAAGTCGGCGCGACGCGGAAAAAACGTCCGCTAATTTCTCGACTCTATTATAAGGTTTTGCCGCCGTCTCTTCTATATCGGCGAACGGCGAAAAAGAATTTTTTTCCTTTTTCTTGGTCGTTGCAGACGGCGAAACCGCTACTTTCCGCTCAAGCCGCGCGACGCAAAGAACCGCCGCCGGAACGCCAAGAAACCAAAATCGTCGCGAACATTAAACGAAACCGAAATGTTCGCGACGACAACTTCCCAAGATTCGCCGGTAACGCCGACGCCGCCCCCTGCGAAACGATCGGCGGCGGTCGGCGGAACGCGTTAGCGCTCGCGGCGACCTTGCGCGAGCGTAAACGCTTACCGTGCGACGCGGAGCGTCTTAGACTGCTAGAGCTTGCGACCTAAAACGAGACGGAAACCGTGGCTTTCGAACCGGTGCGGCGGGTTGTTGTAGCTCCGGTAGGCCGACCGGCAGCGCCTGGCGTCGCAGTATTCCCAGCTACCGCCGCGCAACACTCGGTAGAAGCCCGAGTCCGGCCCCGTAGAATCCGTTTGCGCCCCCGCGTCGTAAGCCTCGTACCAATCCGCGCACCACTCCAAAACGGTACCGTGCATATCGTACAAACCCCAACCGTTCGCGCGTTTGCCGCCGACAGCGTGCGTTTTACCTCCGCTGTTGCCGCTATACCAAGCAAGCTCGTCCAACGGTCGGTCGACGTTGTAAGCGCCCGTCGCGCCGGCTCGACACGCGTATTCCCACTCCGCTTCCCAGGGGAGACGAAACTCAAAGCCCGCCGGAGCGACGCCAAGCGCGTTCAGCGACTCGCAAAACTCCTGGCAATTGAACCAAGAAACGCTCTCCACCGGATAATTGTCCCCCGACTTAAAATGACTCGGGTTCGAACCGGCGATCGCGCGGAACATCCCTTGCGTCACGGGAGTCTCCAACATCCAGAACCCCTTCGTCAACATTACTTCGTGTCGCGTCTCATGGTCGCTACGCTCCGCTTCATACGACGGGCTACCCATCCAGAACGTTCCCGCCGGGCAATAACGGAACGCGAAATCGACGCCCTTAATCGTCAAGACTTTTCGCGGCTCCGCTTGCGGCTCCGCTTGCGGCTCCGCTTTGACGGCGTCAAACTTCTCGCCGAAAGTCGTTTCGTAAATTTGCGCGCCTTCGGCGTTTAACGTTTTATCGACGCCGCGGGACGCCGACTTCAACGCCTCCGCCCCCGCTTTTAAGTCGCTCGACAAAAGTTGCGTCGCCTGCGCCAAAAGTAACGCTTGCATTCGCGATTCTTGACTCGGCGCCGAAAACGCCAGATTCTGAAACCGCGCCATACGTTCGTTCCAATAATCCGCCAACTTCGGTTGCGAACCGAGCGCCGCCAAGTAGTCGCGAACTTCGATTTTCATCTGCAAAAACGTCCAGTAATCGGAGTTCGGCGCGCTCGACTCGAACGAAATCGACGCGACCTCTTCCAGCGTCGCCAAAGCGTTCGTCAACTCGCCCAACTGAACTTGCGCCAACGCCGCCCCGTATCGCGCCATAATTAAACGCTCGTTTTCCAAAAGCGAGTACGAATCAACGAACGCGTCCTCCGCCCGCTCCAAACGGCGTTCGCAACGCGACTCGCTCGACGCGCCCGCCGCCAATTTGAGTTGCTCCCAACCTTCTTAAAACTCGCTTCCAACAGGAGATCGAGCGTCGCGTCGAAACGCCGAGTCGCCTCTTGAAGCGCGTTGGTCGCGTCGACCAAAATATCGGCGCGAGCGTTCAGGTCGGCGAAGTCGGTCGAAATATCCGACGCCATTTCCGCGATGTTGCGCCGCACGACCTCGACGTCGGTAACGATTCCGTTCAGCGTCGTTGTCGTCGCCTTGCGAAATTGCCGCGTCATCAAAAAACTGCCGACCAACATCGGGCCCTTAAAGAGACCGTAAACCGCCATTCCCAGCAAAATCGGATCGATCATCGCGTTAAGACCTTTCGTTAAAACGTTGCGCAACGAGAAAACGCGCTTTCGCCGAAATTGAAAGCGCGACGTTATTTATTATATTCGCGACAAAAAACTTTTCCAGCGCCGACGCTCAAGACTTCGCGCCGACGCGCCGCGGCGTCGGGGAAACAACAGAAATAACCGGCGCTAAACGTTTATTTTCTCGCTCGTCGCCGACGCGCTTTTCCCCTCTTATTATTAAAAGAGCGTCGTTCCCGAAAAAAATCGCGCGAAAAAATAAAAAAACGCCGAAACGGCTTCCGGAGAAAAACCGCTTCGGCGTTTTCGATTCAACCGCTAAACTAAACGGCGACGACTACTTCGCTTGGCGCGCTTTGAAGTATTCGACCAGCGCGTTCGTCGAGCAGTCGTGCGACGTCGTCGGCTCGCTCGAAACGAGTTCCGGCAGGACGGCCTTAGCCAATTGCTTGCCGAGTTCGACGCCCATTTGGTCGAACGAGTTGACGTTCCAAAGAACGCCTTGCGCGAAGATTTTCAGTTCGTACGCGGCGATGATGCGGCCCAACATGCGCGGCGTCAGCTTTTCGAAGAAAATCGCGTTCGTCGGACGGTTCCCCGGGAAGACCTTCGACGGCGCCAAACGACGCGCTTCCGCTTCGTCGAGCCCCGATTTCGTCAGCTCGGCGAACGCTTCTTCTTCCGTTTTCCCCTTCATGAGCGCTTCCATTTGCGCGATGAAGTTCGCGATCAGCTTTTGATGGTGGTCGCCGATCGGGTTTTGCGTTTGCGCCGGCGCG
>JAFYVO010000411.1 GCA_017549085.1 Thermoguttaceae bacterium | reverse complement strand
TACACGAAGGCCGCGGACGTCGGCGCCGACTTGGTCGGTAAAGTCGAAGCCGGGATTCCGGAAGACGACCGCCGCAACCCGGCCACCATCGCGGACAACGTCGGCGACAACGTCGGCGACGTCGCGGGGATGGGCGCCGACTTGTACGAATCCTACTGCGGTTCGATCCTCTCCAGCGCCGCGCTCGGCGTCGCCGCTTACGCGTCGATGGGCGAAAGCGTCGCGACCCAAATGAGCGCGCTCTTCCTGCCGATCCTTTTGGCGGCGGTTGGGATCGTTCTCTCGATTTACGGCGTTTTCCTCGTTCGCACGGACGAAAAAGCCGACCAAGGCACGCTCTTGAAGGCGCTCGGCAAGGGCGTCAACATGCCGTCGATCGTTATCGCGGTTCTCTCGATTCTCATTTCGATGGCGCTCCTCGACGGAACCGCGAAGTTCGCGGGCGTCTCGGTCGTCGTCGGTTTGGCCGCCGGTTGGTTGATCGGCAAATGGACGGAATACCGCACCGCTTACGAATACGAACCGACCAAACGCATCGCGCGTCAAGGTAAAACGGGCCCGGCGACGGTCATCATCGCCGGTATCGCCGAAGGTATGTTCAGCGTTTGGGCGCCGGTCGTCATCGTCGGCGTCGCGACGATTCTCGCGTTCGGCTGCACGACCGGCTTCGACTTCTCGAACGTCAAGACGTTCTCGCTCGGTCTTTACGGCGTCGGCGTCGCGGCGGTCGGGATGCTCTCGACCCTCGGCGTCACCCTCGCGACCGACGCTTACGGCCCGATCGCCGACAACGCCGGCGGCAACGCCGAAATGGCCGGTCTTCCGGAAGAAGTTCGTCAACGCACCGACGCGCTCGACTCGCTCGGCAACACGACCGCCGCGACCGGTAAAGGTTTCGCGATCGGTTCGGCCGCTCTGACCGCGCTCGCGTTGTTGGCCGCTTACGTCGAAGAAGTCCGCGTCGGTTTCGAACGCTGGGGCGCTTCCGCGGTCGAAAAGATCGAAGCGACCGAAGGCGCGCAAGCCGGTTACTATAAAGTTTCGGACGAATTCGCCGTCTACTACGCCGGTAAAGAAGCCGTCGAAGCGGAAAAAGCCGAATACGCGAAAACGGGCCGCGAATGGTTCCCGAAATCGTTCCTGGTTCTCCCGGAACAAGTTGAAAACCCGAACGAAGACGCTCCGATTTATCGCGGCGCCGACAAAACCTGGGCCGACTCCAACGCGGCTTGGGCCGGTCTGACGACCGAAAACGGCCCGGCGTTCATCACGCCGGAAGTCGCGGAAGCCTGCCCGTTCGTTCCGGCCAGCGCGGACGACCCGGTCGAAATGGTTCCGGTCAAGACCGCGACGATGATGGACTGGATGAACTACTACTCCTGCAACCTCTTGAACCCGAAAGTTCTCGTCGGTATCTTTATGGGCGCGATGGCGGTCTTCGTCTTCGGCGCGATGACGATGATGGCGGTCGGTCGCGCGGCGTCCGGAATGGTTGAAGAAGTCCGTCGCCAATTCCGCGAAATCCCGGGGATTATGGAATTCAAAGCCGACCCGGACTATGAAAAACCGGTCGCGATTTCGACGAAAGCGGCGCAAAAAGAAATGATCGCTCCGTCGTTGCTCGGCTTGGTTCTTCCGATCGTCGTCGGTTTGGCGCTCGGCGTTACCGGCGTCATCGGCCTCTTGGTCGGCACGCTGACCGCCGGTTTCTGCGTCGCCGTTTATATGGCGAACGCGGGCGGCGCTTGGGACAACGCGAAGAAATTCGTCGAAGCGAACGTCGAAACGGACCTCGGCGGCAAACGCTCCGAATGCCACAAGGCGACCGTCGTCGGCGACACCGTCGGCGACCCCTTCAAAGACACGACGGGCCCGTCGCTCAACATCATTATCAAGTTGATGAGCATGGTTTCGGTCGTCGCGGCGGGTTTCATCGTCATGTACGGCGGTTGGTTCTGATTTTAGAACCGACGACTTAACGGGTTTTACCGTTAGTTGAAAAGGCGCGAGCCGACGAAAAACGTTTTTCGCCGGTTCGCTATGAGATTGAAAAAGCGCGGCGTTGGGGAGCGATTTCCCGAACGCCGCGCTTTTTTTTCTTGCGGCGGCGCGACTTTTCGCCGAAATTTTGACACAATTGAAGAAAATTGGGGCGCGCGTCGAATTTTTTTGTTTTTTGGGGTGTTTTCTTGCGTTTGTTAGCGAAAAATTTCCATTAGTTCATTACGTAAACGTCTCGAAAATTTTCTTGCGATTGAAAATTTGAATTTGGGTAATTGAGGCGAAGGAAAGAAACGGCGTTCTTCGGAAACGAATACCGGAACGCCGTCGCGCGTTCGACGAGCGCGTTAACTCGGAAAGGAGACTTGACTCTTAATGAAACGTTTTTGGTTTTTGACGTTCGCGGCGTTCTTCGTTTTCTGCGGAAACGTCGAGGCGCAATATTCGTCGCGTTACCGCTCGGAAAGAACGTTCGTTCCCGAGGACGAAGAGTTTGCGAAACAGCAATTTGCGTTCGCGCTGAATCTTTATCGCGGAGCGCTCGAAGGCGACGCGGCGGACGCGAACGTTCTCGTCGCGCCGTTTAGCGCCTGTCGTTGTTTGAACGCTCTCTCGCTCGGGAGCGCGGGACGAACGAAGGCGGAAATCGACGCCGCGCTCGCTCGCGACGCTTGGAGCGACGAGCGTTGGAGCGAAACGTTCGGCGACGTCGACCGCCTCGTTAACTTGACGCGGGAAACGACGCTCGCCGGAGCGCTTTGGTTCGCGTCCGATCTGAAGCTCGACGAAGCGTTCGTCGACCGTTGCGAAAAAATGTCGCGAACCGAAGCGTCGACGTTCGACTTCTCGGCGCCGACAGCTCTGAAAAGGGCGAACGATTGGTTCGAGAAGAACACGGACGGCAAAATTAAGGACTTTTTAAGCGATCTCAACCCGGAAACGCGGCTCCTAATCGCCGACGCGACGACCTTTAAGGCGGAATGGCTCCAAAAGTTCGATAAAGACTTGACGCGAACGCGTTACTTTACCAACGCGCAAGGCGAAAAAATTCCCGTTGCAATGATGGCGCAAGCGGAAGAATTTCGCTATTACGACGCCGGCGAGTTCCAATATTTGGAAGCGCCGTATGAAGGCGGGCGTTTTGCGTTGGCGATCGTTCTTCCGAAGAAGGGCGAGTCGTTGGCCAAAGTCGAGCGTTCCTTGACCCCGGCGCTTTTGCTCGAATGCCGCAAGCGCGCCAAATTCGCCGAGGTCGTCAGATTCCGCTTGCCGAAGTTTAAAGTCGAGCGGTCGTTTGACTTGGCCGCAACGCTGAAAAAAGCGGGCGTCGTCTACGCGTTCGAGGATGGCGCCGACTTTGCGCGTATGACCGCCGACGGCGAAAAATTGAAAGTCGACCAAGCGAAACAAGCCGTATTTCTTTCCGTCGACGAAAACGGAACGGAGGCCGCCGCCGCGACCGCGTTTAGTATGCTGGTAGGTAGCGCCAGGCAGAGGAGCGAGCCCCCGAAATTTTACGCCGACCGTCCGTTCTTCTATTTCCTCCGCGACAATGCGACCGGCGCCGTTCTTTTCGCCGGGCGCCTCGTCGACCCGGAACCGTCGGGAAAGGCGGCGGACGCGGAAAGGGCGGAAAAAGCGGACGCGGAAACATACGCGGGGACGCGATAAGGCGCCGTTCGTTGAAAAGACGCGATTCGACGAACCGATGCGCGGATAAAATCGAAAAGCGCGGCGTTGGGGCGTTTTCCCGAGGCCGCGTTTTTTATTTCTTGGCGCGCCGCGACTTTTCCCCTTATTAATAGACGGCGGTCGGCGGCGGGCGTTTTGCTAAATCTTGTCGCTTTTTTTGAAAATTTACTTGACGTCGCGGCGTCGCTTCGCTAAAATTAACGTCAAACGACGGCGACGCTAAGTCGCGACGCGACCGGCGCGGCGTCGGAAATCTCGAAAAATAAGGAGAAAGAGCGATGAAACGGCAAGCGGAAAAACGGGGCGCGTTTTGGGCGACGCTTGCGACGTTCGCGGCGTTCGCTTTCTCGATCTCGAGCGCGTCGGCGCAGGTCGACGCGTTTGACTGGAAATTCGACGCGACCGGCGCGACGCTCGTCGGCGTTAAGGACAAAAAGATAACGTCGGCGCGAATCCCGGCGCAGGTCGACGGCAAACCGGTCGTCGCCGTCGGGGGAAAGGCGTTTCGAAATTGTTACGAGCTGGAATCGGTCGAGTTTCCGGAGGGATTGACGACGATCGGAAACAACGCGTTCGAGCGTTGTTTCGCGCTGAAATCGGTCGGGTTTCCGGCGTCGTTGGAAACGCTCGGCGTCGACGCGTTCGGGCATTGCCAAGCGTTGAAATCGGTCGAGTTCCCGAAAGATTCGGCGTTAACGCGCCTGGGCGCCTGGGCGTTTTTCGATTGCCGAGCGTTGGAGACGGTCGCGCTGCCGGACGGTTTGACGACGCTCGAACACAACGCGTTCGGTTTTTGTCGCGCGTTGAAAAGCGTCGAGTTTCCGGCGTCGCTAACGACGGTCGACGAGACGGCGTTTTGGGGTTGCAACTCGTTGGAAGCGGTCGAGTTGCCCGAAGGCTTGACGACGATAAAACGGTGCGCGTTTTCCTCTTGCAACGCGTTGAAAACGGTCGAGTTGCCGGCGAGTTTGCAAACGCTCGACGAGTACGCGTTTGCGAACTGCGAATCGTTGAAATCGTTTTCGGTCGCTTCCGGTTCGACGGCGTTTTGCGCGGTCGACGGCGTCCTATTTAGCGCGGACGGAAAGACGATCGTCGCGTATCCGTCGGGGCGCGAGGGGAGCGAATACCGCGTTCCGACCGGAACGGAAAGGATTGCCGACAAAGCGTTTCGGGGATGCAAGTCGTTGAAAACGGTCGGCTTGCCGCCGAGTTTGACGGAGATCGGCGCGAACGCGTTCGTCGGTTGCGCCGCGTTGGAAACGGTCGCGCTTCCGGCGAGTTTGACGGCGTTCGGCGTCGGCGCGTTTTCCGGTTGCGAATCGCTGAAATCGTTTTCGGTCGCTTCCGGTTCGACGGCGTTTCGCGCGGTCGACGGCGTCCTTTTTAGCGCGGACGGCAAAACGCTCGTCGCGTATCCGTTGGGGCGCGAGGGGAGCGAATACCGCGTTCCGACCGGAACGGAAAGAATCGCCGACCAAGCGTTTCAGAAGTGCAAAACGTTGAAAAACTCGACTTGCCGGCGACGTTGAAGACGGTCGGCGCCGAGGCGTTCGCCGGTTGCTCCGCGTTGGAGTCGGTCGCTTTTTCGCCGGAGGCGCGCGGAACGACGGTCGGCTCCGCGGCGTTCGAACGATGCCGGGCGATGAAAACGCTCGCGTTGCCGCCGGGCCCGACGACGTTCGACCGAAGAGCGTTCGCCTGTTGCCAAATGTTGCGGTCGCTCGTTTTTCCGGCGGGGGGCGCGACGGTTGGAGAAGAGGCGTTCGCCGGTTGCGATATGTTGGAAACGCTCGAGTTTGAAGCGGGGCCGACGACGGTTGGAGAAGAGGCGTTCGAAGGTTGCGTTTCGTTGGAGCGCGTCGCGTTTGCCGACGGTTTGACGAAGCTCGTTTACCGCGCGTTCGGGGCTTGCGAATTATTGGAAACGGTCGAAGTTCCGGCGAGCTTGACGTCGTTCGACGAAAGCGCGTTTTACGATTGTTCGTATAAATTGCGGTTGATCGCGCCGGACGGTTCCTTCGCGGCGAAGTTCGCGGAGAAAAACCGAATGCGCGGCGGCGTTTCGAAGAAATAGCGACCGGCGGAGCGGAACGGCGGGCGATTCGGCGTTTTTTACGCGTCGACGCCCGTTTTTTCTTCCTTTTCGTTTTCGATTTCCCGAGCGTTTTTTCCGCTCTTTTCCGTCGCGCGGGCGATTTTCCTTTTAAAGTAAAATTTTTTCAAAATTTTTGATTTTTTCGTTGACTTTCCGCGTCGCGTTCGATAAACTTTCGTTAGTAACGAAAACGAGCGGTTTAGGCGCGCGGCTTTTTGTCGCGTCGAAACGTTATTTTGGCCCTATTTTACCGCCGTTCGTCGCCGTTAATTTGTTTTTTCTTATTTTTCCTTTCTTTTAAACTGGACGCGGAGAATCGCGCGGCGACGAAGTTCGCGGAAGCGCGGTCGAAAGCGAGGTTTGCCGCGTCGGGAGGACGGTTATGCGCAAGTTTTCGTTTGACGCAAGAAAATCCGGGTTTACGCTGGTCGAATTGTTGGTCGTTATCGCGATCATTGGGATTTTGATCGGGCTCCTCCTTCCGGCGGTTCAAGCGGCCCGCGAGGCCGCGCGTCGGATGCAATGCACGAACAACCTCAAGCAAATGGGGCTCGCGATCCAAAACTATCACGACGTGAACAACGCGCTCCCGGGGTTCGGGATGGGCGGTTGGGACTGCTACGACTACACGCCGTTCGTTTCGCTCCTTCCGTTTTACGAACAACAAGCGCGTTACAACGCGATCGTCGCGTCGAACTGGAACGCCGAACCGTTCGACAACCACGAAGGGTTCCTCGGTACGATCGGCGCGATCGTTTGCCCGTCCGACGGCGACGCGTTGAACGGCTTCACCGAATCCGGCTACTCGAAACCTTACACGACCACGAGTTACCGCTTCTGCGAAGGGGACGCGATCAACGGTCGCGGTTGGCACAACGACTGCCGCTCGACGAACGCGAACTGCCCGCACAGCACGCGCAGCGCCTTCACGCTGAAAAACTGGCCCGGTCGCGGCACCGGCGTCGGTTGGTGCCCGCCTCTTGCCGCCGTTACCGACGGGACGAGCAACACGCTCTTCGTTTCGGAACGCTGCTCGAGTCCGCGCGGTCGTTACACGAGCGACCCGGAACCGCGTATTAAAAACGGTTGGGCGGTCGCCGATATGTGGGGGAGCAACCCGAAAGCCGCGTGCATGACGCTTGTCGGGAACGGCGGTCAATACATTTCCAGCGCGACGACGAACGCCGGTTCCGGCTCGCTCTTCGGGATGTATTACCCGAACTTCACGCGCTTTTATACGGTGATGCCGCCGAACGGCCCGTCGTGCGGCGTTTCCTGGACCGACTCGCTCGTTACGTCGGCGTCGAGCAATCACAGCGGCGGCGTCAACGCGGTGATGGCCGACGGTTCCGTCCGCTTCGTTAGCGAAACGATCGACTGCGGCGACCTGTCGATTCCGATGTCGCTGAACCCGGCGGGTAAAACGAACTTGCGTCCGGTCGGCGGGAAGAGCCCGTACGGCGTCTGGGGCGCGCTCGGCACGATCAACGGCGGCGAAACGAACGTCAATATGTGACGTTAGCGCCGCGAACGCGGTTGCGTCGACGGTTGGCGGGGCGGCGAACGTTTTGCGCCGTCGGCGGTCGGCTTAAAAAGAAAATGAAACGATTGGTAAACGACGATATTTAAGGAGGTGGGAGATGAAAAGATTCGGTTTTTGCGTCGCGGCGCTTTTGGCTTGCGCGGCGTTGACGGTTTGCGTCGGTTGCGGCGGCGGGAACTCCGGTTCGCGTTCCGGAATCGTCAAGGTTTCCGGCGTTTTGCTTTACAACGGCGCCCCGGTCGACGGCGCGACGATCGAGATGCGCCCGGTCGACGATACGCCGAACGCGGTCGCGGTCGGGATGACCGACGAAAGCGGCAAGTTCGAGCTGACGACGGACCGACCCGGCGACGGCGCGTTCCCGGGCCAATATCGAACGGTCGTGAAGAAGCAGGTTCAAACGGTCGACGGGCGCACTTTGCAAGAAGCGATGGCGGAAGACGGCCCGGAAGCGGATTGGGACAAAGACGCGGCGGTTACCGAGAACTTTTTACCGGAAAAATATCTCGACCCGCTCAACTCGCCGCTGATCGTCGAGATTCCGACGGGGGGGAGCAAAAACTTGGAGATCGTCGTCGAAGATTGACGGTTTAACGTCGGCCTCGCGACCAACGACGGCGCGTCGGGGAAACTCGACGCGTCGTTTTTTTCTTGACTTGCGGGAAACGCTTGCGATGAAAGCGCGATTGACGAAAAGCGCGTTTGACGGTATAATATCGGAGAACGCCGCGTCGAGGGAGAACGTCGGCGCTTGGCTTGCGGCGCGAACGTGCGGAACGCCGCGTCGTTATTCGGTTTAAGGAGGAAACGAAATGGGCGCGATACCGTCCGGAGCGAAACGGGCTTGTCAGCGTTGGATTCCCAAGTCGACCAAGGGCGACCTTGCGCGTTGGTCTTACGAACTCGACCGGGTCAACGCGCTCGAACCGGAGATGCAAAAGCTGAACGACGGCGAGTTGCGCAAACGAAGCCTCGCGCTGCGGTACCGCGCTCGGAGCGGCGAACCGTTGGCGAAACTTTTGCCGGAAGCGTTCGCCTTGGTGCGCGAAGCCGGGAATCGAACGCTCGGGATGCGCCACTTCGACGTGCAGATTCTCGGCGGAATCGCGATCTTCAACCGTTCCATCGTCGAGATGCAAACCGGCGAAGGGAAAACGCTTACCGCGACCGCGCCGCTCTACTTGCGAGCGTTGGCCGGGAAGGGCGCCCTCCTCGCGACCGTCAACGACTACCTCGCCGCCCGCGACGCCGAGCTGATGACGCCGATCTACCGCGCGCTCGGGATGAACGTCGGCGTCATTCAAACGCAACAGCAAACCGACCAACGCCGCAAAGCCTACCAGTGCGACGTTACGTACGGCACCGCGAAGGAGTTCGGCTTCGACTTCCTCCGCGACCGCCTCCTCTTGCGCCGAATCCGCGAAGGGCAAACCGACCTCCTCGGCTCGATGCTCGGCGAACAAGGGGAAAAGAACGAGAGTCCGACGCAGCGTCCGGAGCCGTATTTCTGCCTCGTCGACGAAGCCGACTCGATTCTCATCGACGAAGCCAGCACGCCGCTCATCATCAGCGCGCTCCCGACCGAAGAGCAAAAACAGGAAGTCGAAGCGTATAAGTGGGCCGCCGACCGTATTTACGACTTTGTCGAGGACGAAGATTACGAGTACGACCACGACAAAAAACAGGTCGAGTTGACCCGAGAAGGGCGCCGGAAAGCGCGCAACCTCCCGAAACCGGACGCGATGGCGACGACCGGGCTTTACCACGTGTACGAATACGTCAAGCAGGCGATTAAAGTCGACCGCGAGTTCCATCGCGACCAACAGTACGTCGTCCGCGACGGCGAAATCGTCATCGTCGACGAGTTCACCGGCCGCCTCGGCGAAGGACGCAAGTGGCGCGAAGGGGTGCACCAAGCGGTCGAGGCGAAAGAGGGCGTCGAAATTACCGTCGCGACCGGTCAAGCGGCCCGCGTCACGGTGCAGGACTTTTTCCTCCGTTTCGAACATTTGGCCGGGATGACCGGGACCGCCGCCGCGTCGAGCGCCGAGTTGGCGCGGATTTACAAGTGCCGCGTCGTTCCGGTGCCGACGAACCGCCCGCCGCAACGCGTTCAGTTGCCGACCCGCGTCTTCGCGACCGAACGAGCGAAGTGGGCCGCCGTCGTCGAGGAAATCGCCGAATATCACGCGCAGGGGCGCCCGGTTCTCATCGGAACGCGCACCATCGACAAGTCGGAAATTTTGTCGAACCTCTTGAACGAACGGAAGATGGAACACTGCGTCCTGAACGCGAACCGCATCGCGGAGGAAGCGGAGATCGTCGCCGGCGCCGGGCGTTGGGGGAAAATCACCGTCTCGACGAATATGGCCGGGCGCGGAACGGACATCAAACTTCCGCCGGAAATCTTGGAAATCGGCGGGTTGCACGTCGTTTGCACCGAACTGCACGAGTCGGCGCGCATCGACCGCCAGCTGATCGGGCGTTGCGGACGGCAGGGCGACCCCGGCTCGTATCGGCAGTATTTGTCGCTCGAAGACGAAATCTTGGAGAAGGCGCGCGGCCCCAAAAAAGCGCGCAAGCTGAAAGAAAAGGGAGAAAAAACGCCGGACGCCGAGTTCCCGCAAGAC
>JAFYVO010000410.1 GCA_017549085.1 Thermoguttaceae bacterium | reverse complement strand
AGTTGTTCGCTATTTTCGGTAAATTGGAACAAAAAATTTAACAGACGAAAAGCGACGAAAAAAAATCGCCCAACGTCGAGCGACGCGCCGCGATAAGACGTTCCAGGCGCGCAAACGGCCAAGAAACGCCGTCAAGACAAGGCGTCGCTTTTGGGAAACGCGCCGACGCAAGAAAAGTCGAAACGCGCCGCCGCGACCGCTCGGACGTAGAACCGGCGCGCTCGATATAAAGGCCGATAGAAAATCAAGCGCGCCCTTAGGTTCTCCGTCGAAGGTCGACGTTAATATCGGCTTTCGCCGTCGCGTCGAACGAGCGGCCCGCTCGGAACGTCGCCGTCCCGTCGAACCGTTCGCTCGAACCGTCGTTAGTTTTCTATTGCGTCGAAGCGACGAAACGACGAATCACCAACCGTAAACGATGTTCGATTCGATCGTTTTGCGCGCTTGTTCGAGGTCGACGCCGGTTTCGTTCATGAACAAACGAATCGCGTGCAGTTTATCGCCGGCGGCTTTAGCGAGGCATTCGCGAGCGACGTCGGAAACTTCGGCGCCGTTGCCGGTGATGCCGAGCGCGGCTTTCGAAATGACCCACGCGTCGCGGGGGCGTTTCGTAACGCGGATCGCTTCTTCGGTCGGGTAGTTTTCGCGCAAGACGGCTTTGGCGCCTTCTTCGCTGTCGGCCCAGGCGATGACGATGTGAGCGGGAGTTTCGAGTTCAAATAAGGCCATAATTTTTTCCCCGTACGGCTAAGGGTGAAACTTTCGTTTGTGCAAGGACAAGTCGCCAACGTTTTCAGCTTACGCCGAAGCGGAGCGACTCGCCGTCGAACGAACGGCGTTTGGAGCGAAAAAAATCGCTCGTCGCGTCGTCCCTTTCGTCGAAAAGAATTGTATCAAAAAACGGCGGAAAATAACAGTCGAAAAACGTGAAATTTTCCTTTTTTTATCGTTTTTTTTTCGTTTCGACCGTTTCAACGCGTCGGACGCGCCGTTTTAACGCGTCCGAGGGCTAAAAAACGTCGACTATTTCTCGACGGAGAAGGTGTGAACCGTGGTGTGGCGGTAGGTTTCGCCCGGTTTCAGGATCGTCGACGGGAACTCCGGTTGGTTCGGCGAGTTCGGGTAGTGTTGCGTTTCGAGGCAGAACGCGGTGTGCTTCGCGTAAACGTAGTCGCCGACTTTCGTCGAACCGTCGAGGAAGTTGCCGCTGTAGAATTGGACGGCCGGTTCGGTCGTTTCAATCTTCATCACGCGGCCGGTTTTCGGGTCTTTGACGATCGCGCAGAGGCCCATTTCGCCTTCTTTCGCTTGGTCGAGGACGATGCAGTGGTCGTAACCGCCGTTGAATTGTTCTTCGGTAATTTTGTCGATGTCTTGACCGATCGGTTTCGCGGTACGGAAATCAAGCGGCGTGCCTTCGACGGACGCGACTTCGCCGGTCGGGATGAGGCCGCCGTCGGTCGGGAGGTAGCGCGACGCGTTCAGTTGCAGGACGTGGTCGCGAATCGTGCCGGAGGTCGAGCCGCCGAGGTTCCAGAACGTGTGGTTCGTGAGGTTGACCGGGGTCGCTTTGTCGGTCGTCGCGGCGTAATCGATTTTCAGCGTATTATCGTTGCCGAGCGTGTAAACGGCGACGACGTCGAGATTGCCCGGGTACCCTTCTTCGCCGTCTTTCGCCGTGTATTTGAGCGTCAGCGAGGCGCCGTTTTCGTCGGCGGCGGGGGTCGCGGCCCAAATGACTTGGTCGAAGCCCTTCAAACCGCCGTGGAGGGCGTTTTCGCCGTTGTTGACCGGCAGGGTGTATTCGACTCCGTCGAGGGTGAATTTACCCTTGGCGATGCGGTTGCCGTAACGACCGACGAGCGAACCGAAGTACGGACGGACGGTTTGGTATTCCGGAACCGTCGGGTAGTTGCACGAAACGTTGCCGAGGTTCCCGTCTTTGTCCGGGACGTTCATTTCGTAAAGGACGCCGCCGAAGTCCAAAATTTTCGCGTTGACGCCGTTCGCGTTCGTCAGCGTGAAGATTTGGACGGTTTCGCCCTCTTGCGTTTTACCAAATTCGGCGACGGAGAACGACGCTTTCATAGCTTCGGCTTCCTTAACTTCGGGTTGAGCGACTTCGGCGGATTTCGCGACCGCGACTTCTTGAGCGGCCGGAGCGGTTTCGGCGGCGGGAGCGGCTTCTTGAGCGGCGGGAGCGGTTTCGGCGGCCGGAGCGGCTTCGGCGGCCGGAGCGGCTTCGACGGCGGCCGCGGCGACCGGAGCGCATTCGCAGGGCGCGGTTTCAACAACAATCCAAGGAGTCGCGCGGCGGAAAAGGGGACGACGACCAAACAACGATTGAGCGAACGTCGCGTCCGCCGCGACCGTCGCCAACGCGCCGCAGGCGAGAGCGGCGGCAAAAACCGATTTTTTCATTGTATTGCTTCTTTCTATAAACGGAATCGACGGTCGACGCGCGTCCGACAAGAGAGCGTCGCCTTTTCAACTTCACTTTGACAATTATAACCGCAAGAATTTTGAAAATCAACGACTTTCCGGCGACTTTTCGCAAAAAACCCCTTAATTTTGTCGACTTAAACGCCGCTCGCCCCCGCAATCTTCGCGCCGCTCCCCCGTCTTCCCTAAACGACGCGCTTTAACCAACCGCCCCATCCCGCTCATCTCGCCGTTTTTAAACCGGGTTCGCGCCCGCCGTTCGATCTATGCAAACGCGGCGCCGTTCGCCGTTTCACGTTCAAAATCAGCCGTCCGTTTTCGCGCCCAACATCACACTTTTTCGCGTTTTGACAAACTGTGCTAGGAACGCGAAAGGAATTTTTAAAATTTCAAAAATTTTTCCAAAAAGGGGATTCAAAGGGGGGAAGCGGCGCTTTACAAAAGACGAAAAATTTGTCAAAATAAAGAGGTTCGAGACTTCACGCTCGACGCGCCGGGTCGATCTAAAAAAATCGTCTTGCGTTTTTGAGCCGACGAGCGCCGCGGAAAGAACGAAAAATCTGCGCGCTCGAAACGCTCGCGACGCGAAACGCTATTTTATAAAGAAAAACGACGCAAAAAATTGAAACGACGCGGTCGCCGTCCCCCGACGCCGTCCGACGCTCCGTTTCCGGCGCGTTCGCAACCGTATTCCCTTACTTTTTAGGAGAACAATATGACCGAAACGACCCCGTCGTTCCGCGACGGAAGCCTGACGGCCTACCAAAAGTGCGTCGAAATCGCGCATAACCTTTGGTGGAGCTGGCATCCCGACGTCGTCGAAATTTTCCAACTCCTCGACCCGATTCGCTGGCGCGAACTCGGCCACAATCCGATCGCCTTGTTGCGCGAATACACGCCGGAACAATTCGAAACCCGCGTTCTCGAGCTGACGCTCCACACGCGTATCGATATGGCGTTCCGTCGTCTTAAGAAGTACGTTTCGGAACGTCCGATGTGGGCGCGCCAAAACGCCGGCGTCCTCGGCTCGCGCCCGGTCGCTTACTTCTCGCTCGAGTTCGGTCTCCACGAATCGGTTCCGATTTACTCCGGCGGTCTCGGCGTTTTGGCCGGCGACCACGTCAAGAGCGCCAGCGGCCTCGGCGTTCCGCTCGTCGCGATCGGTCTTTTCTACGACCAAGGCTACTTCAAGCAATTGATCGACGAAACCGGCGGTCAAGCCGAAAATTACGTCGACACGAAGGTCGAATTCCTCCCGTTCGAGCCGGCCCTCGACGCGAACGGCAACAAGATTATCGTCGAAGTCGAAACGAAGACCGGAACGATTTACGCGAAAGTCCGTCGCCTCCGCGTCGGTCGCGTCGACCTTTACCTCCTCGACACCGACCTCGAAGCGAACTCGCAAGAAGACCGCGAACTGACGAGCCGCTTGTACGGCGGGAACAAACGCACCCGCATCCGTCAAGAAATCGTCTGCGGTATCGGCGGCGTCAAAGCCCTGCGCGCTCTCGGCATTTCGGCGGGCGTTTACCACCTCAACGAAGGGCACAACTCCTTCGCGACGCTCGAAGCCGTCCGTCAAAAGATGGAAGACTGCGGCATGACGTTCGAAGCGGCGGTCGCCGACGTCGCGCAACAAACCGTCTTCACGACGCACACCCCGGTCGAAGCCGGCCACGACTACTTCGACCCGGCCCTCGTCGACGAACACCTCGCTCCGCTGCGCGAAAAACTCGGCCTCTCGGAACAAGAGTTCCTCGCGCTCGGTCGCAAGAACCCGCTCGACGAAAACGAAGAGTTCTGCATGACCGTCCTCGGTCTGAAACTCTCGCGCTACGCCAACGGCGTCAGCTCGCTGCACGGCGTCGTCAGCCGACGCATGTGGCGTTCGCTCTGGCCGGAAAAAACCGAAGAAGAAACCCCGATCGGGCACATCACCAACGGCGTTCACGTCCCGACGTGGATGGCGCCGCAAATGAAGACGCTCTTCGAACGCACGATCCCGGGCTGGACCGAAGAATCGATCGACCCGGCCGTTTGGTCGCAAGTTTACGACGTCGATCCGGGCGAACTTTGGGAAACGCACTGCGCCCTCAAAACGCAACTCGTCGACTTCGCCCGTCGCCGCACCGTTCGCCAACTCGAACGCGTCGGCGCCGACGAAGCCGCGATCGCCGAAGCGCGCACGATCCTCGATCCGGAAGCGCTGACGATCGGCTTCGCCCGCCGCTTCGCCGAGTACAAGCGCGCTTACCTCGTCGTCCAAGACGAAGAACGCCTCGACCGCATCGTCAACAACCCGGAACGCCCGGTTCAATTCGTTTTCGCCGGTAAAGCGCACCCGGCCGACAACCTCGGCAAGGACGTCATTCGTCGCGTCATCGCGCTCCAACGCAACCCGAAATT
This sequence comes from Thermoguttaceae bacterium, assembly GCA_017549085.1. GTDB lineage: Bacteria > Planctomycetota > Planctomycetia > Pirellulales > Thermoguttaceae > RUG369. The sequence goes on along the minus strand of JAFYVO010000410.1, from coordinate 3,928 downwards.
CTCCAAGCGCATCGTCTTCCTCGAAGACTACGACATCAACGTCGGGCGTCACTTGGTCCAAGGCGTTGACGTGTGGCTCAACAACCCGCGTCGTCCGTTGGAAGCGTCCGGGACGAGCGGCCAAAAGGTCGTTCTCAACGGCGCGCTCAACTTCTCCATCCTCGACGGTTGGTGGGCGGAAGCCTACGACGGTTCGAACGGTTTCGCCATCGGCGACGGCTCGATCCACACCGACCTGCGCGTTATGGACGAACGCGACAACGCCAACCTCCTCAAAACGCTCGAAAACGAAGTCGTTCCGATGTTCTACGACCGCGACAAAGACGGGCTCCCGCTCTGCTGGATTCGCCGTATGATGAACTCGATCGCGACGCTCGCGTGGCGTTTCAGCGCGCACCGTATGGTCGCCGACTACGTCAAGTACGCGTACCTCCCGGCCGCCGGCGGTCAAAGCGCGAAAATGCCGTGATTTTAACGCGACGATTAACCGTTTTCTGAAAAGCGCGCCCGTTTAAGCGCCGCTTTTCAAAAACGCGTCGTTTTTCAACGCCGTTCGTTCGACTCTCTCGGGTCGGCGAGCGGCGTTTGCTCTTTCTTGGCCCGAAGCGCCGTCGGGACGTCGCGCTTTTCCCCGTTCAAAGCCTGTTTTCGCCTTTTTCCGCAAAATCGTCAAAAGCCGCCGAACCGCTCGCCGTCGTTCGGCGTATAATAAAATAAAGGGGACGCGTCCGAACCGAACGCCGCCTTCTCCTCTCCGCAACGTCCTTAGAATCCGCACAACCGGCGCGTTTTTTACCGAAGAAAGAAAAAAACGTTTTAAAATAGGCGATCTATTGTTGATTTTTTAAAATAATTGGAATAAAATAGACGCGTAACTTGACCAAAAAACGCAAGGCAAGCAAAATTTAACGGTTTTGCCGCCGCTTGCCAACGCGGAATCGTCGAGAACGCGACCCGACGTTTAAAGCGAGAAGCTAATGAATCGACTTGTCCAACCCGTTTTACTGATTCTTTTCGGCCTCGCGCTCGGCGTTTGCGCGAACGATTTTCGGTCGAGCGTCGACGCGCAGCAGGCCCCGTATTCGTCGCCTCGCGACGCGCTGATCGCCGACGCCGCCCCGCGAGTTTCGTTCGGCGCCAACGGAACGGCGAAGTTTTCGCGCCCGTTGGAAGTGCCGCCGCTGTACGCGTTCGACTCGTCGCTGACGAACGAAAACGGTCGCCAAATCGTTCTCGTCGACTCCGAAACGAAGCGCATTTGCGTTTACTGGATTCGCGAACGCGGCGCCAACAGCACGATCGAACTCGTCGCGACCCGCGCTTTCGAAATGGACCTGAAACTCGAAAACTTCAACGGCGAAGGCCTGACGCCGGCGCAAATTCGCGAACAAGCGAACTCGGCGTTGTTGTAACGCGACGCCGTTAAAAACGGAACGACCGCGACGTCCGTAAAAAAATCGTCGACGCGGAATTTTTTACGCGAGTTTGTCGAAACAAAGCGAAGAGGCGTCTTTTTGACGCGATTCGAACGTTTCGTCGCCGTTCGTTTCCCCGCCCGTATTATATATTATCCGCTCGCAGCCCTCGTCGTCGGGCTCGACGGACTTCGACGCGCCGTCGACGGCGCGGACGACGCGTCAAAAACCACATTGTCGAATTCGTTTAAAATTTAGGAATGTTCGAATGTACTATACCCTTGAAAAAACCGCTGAAATTTTAGACTGCACCCCGGGCGACGTCAACCGTCTGCGCGAAGCGAACAAACTGCGCGCGTTTCGCGACGGCGCGAGTTGGAAATTTCGCAAGGAAGACGTCGAAAAATACTTAACGGATCTTATCCGCGAACGTTCCCAATCCGCGCCCGCCGCCGACCTTTTAAACGACTCCGACGACGAAGAACTCCCGACGATGCTCGCCGATTCCTCGTCTTTCGACGCGATGATCGACGCGACCGCCGAAACGCTCGAAATTAAAACGAACGCCGACGCGGAACCCGATTTCGTTCTCGACGACGCGTCCGCCGACGACGACCTGCAAATCGTCGCGGAACCGCAAGCCGAAGACGACGCCGATTTCGGTCTCGCGCTCGAAACGGAAGACGACGCGTTGACGCTCGAAGAAACCCCGGCTCCGGCTCCGGTCGAAGAAGCCGCGGACGGCGCCGATTTCGGCCTCGCGCTCGAAACGGAAGACGACGACAGCCTCTTTGAACTCGCCGACGAACCGAAAGCGGAAGCCGCGCCGGAACCGGCCGCGTTCGCTCCGGAAGCCGACGTCGAAGACGACGACCTCCTGCTCGTCGCCGACGAACCGAAAGCCGACGACGAATCCGCTTCCGTCTTCAGCCTTGACGACGCCGCCGGCGTCCTCGACGGCGCGTCCGACGACGACGTTCTGCACCTCGGCAGCGACAGCGGTCTTTCCCTCCTCGACGACGTCGACCTGAGCGGTTCGAACGTCGCGCTCGACGGCGGCGACGTCGTTCTCGGCGGCTCCGGCTCCGGCAGCGGCCTCCATCTCGGCAGCGACAGCGGTCTCTCGCTCCTCGGCGAAGAAGCCGAAGATTTCGCGCTCGAAGGCGTCGAAATTCAAAACGACGCGGCCTTCGCTCCGGACTCGGACGACGACGATAGCATTTTCGAACTCGCCGACGAACCGAAACCGTCCGCCGTCTTGGAACTCGAAAAAGACGCGAACTCCGACACCGCGACGATCCTCGGCTCCGGCGCCGAAGACTTCCAACTCGCTTCCGACGAATCCTCGACGTACGGCGTCGCCGAATCGGAAAGCGTTTCGCAATCGATCGAAATCGCCTCCGAAGACGATCCCTTCTTCACCAAAGACGACGACTCCGGCGCCTTCGACCCGTTCGCGGCTCCGGCCGACGACGCCGCGAATCCGTTCGGCGACTTCGGCGCGACTCCGGCCGACGACGCGAACCCGTTCGCCAACGCCGTTGAAACGCCCGGCGACGCTTTCGGCGGTTTCGACGCGACCGACGCCAACGCCGGATTCAACGACGGCGGTTTCGGCGGCGGTTCCTTCGACTCGTCGTCCTCCGACGCCGGTTTCGGCGGCGACGCGGAAGCCGCTCCGATCGCTTCGCGCGCTCCGCAAACGGAATATACCGGCAAGGACTTCCTCTTCCTCGTCCCGTGCCTCCTCTGCGTTCTCCTCGCGACGATCGGCGCTTACGAGCTTTGCCGCACGATTTGGAGCTACGAAGAAGGCGCGTTCACCCTTACCGGTCCGGTTCTCGATATGCTCGCCAATCTCCTTCCTTAACGAAGCGACGTCGTAAGCGTTCGCTTCGCTTGGGCGGCAAGTCCTTTGAAACTCCGTCGTTTTTTAGAGCGGCGGAGTTTTTTCTTTTTCGCGCTTTCCCCCCCGCTTGCCGATTGCGTTAAATCGGATATAATAAGGTTTTCCGGAGGGCTCGGCGACTCGCGCTTTCGACGCTCTCCTCTCGCGTTTTCGCTCTTTAAACAACTTCTCGACGCGTTAATTTCAATCGAGGCAATATGTCGGATAAAATTTACGACGCGGTCGTCGTCGGCGCCGGTATGTCCGGGCTGGCGGCGGGAATTCGGATGGCGCAATTCGACCGCAACGTCTGCATTCTTGAAAAGCACAGTACGATCGGCGGCTTGAACTCCTTTTACCGTCGCAACGGTCGCAACTTCGACGTCGGTCTGCACGCGCTGACCAATTACGCGCCCAAGGGAACGAAAGCCGGCCCGTTGGCGCGCATCGTTCGCCACTTGCGCATGTCTTGGGACGAGTTCGGTTTAACGCAGCAAAACGGCTCCTCGATCGCGTTCCCGGGCGTTTCGTTGAACTTCACGAACGACTTCGGCGTTTTGGAGGCGGAGATTGCGGAGAAGTTCCCGTCGCAGATCGACGGTTTCCGCCGTATGGTCGACGGTTT
>JAFYVO010000409.1 GCA_017549085.1 Thermoguttaceae bacterium | reverse complement strand
GTCGCGCCGATGCATTGGATTTCGCCGCGCGAGAGCGCCGGTTTCAGGACGTTCGCCGCGTCGATGGCGCCTTCGGCCCCGCCGGCCCCGACGAGCGTGTGCATTTCGTCGATGAAGAGAATCGTGTTCTTCGTGCGACGCACTTCGTTCATCAACGCTTTAATGCGCTCTTCGAATTGACCGCGATACTTCGTCCCGGCGACCATCATCGCCAAGTCGAGGACGACGACGCGCTTGTCCATCAAAATTTCCGGAACGTTCCCGTCGACGACGCGTTGCGCGAACCCTTCGACGATCGCCGTCTTGCCGACGCCCGCTTCGCCGAGGAGAACCGGGTTGTTCTTCGTGCGACGGCTCAAAATTTGCATCGCGCGCTCGATTTCCGCTTCGCGCCCGATGACCGGGTCGAGTTTCTTTTGACGCGCGAGTTCCGTCAGGTCGCGACCGAACGAGTCGAGAGCGGGCGTCTTCGACTTGCCGGGGCGAGACGGCGCGTCGCCGGTCGACGACGAGCGTTCCGAACCGGCCGAACCGGAGGCGGCGGAGGCGTCGTCGGAAGAAGAACCGTTAAAACCGCCGCGATCGTCGAGATCGCCGCTTTCGGATTCTTGACCGAGCGTCGCCAAAATTTCTTCGCGAACGTCGTCGAGTTTCAGCCCGAGATTCATCATCACCTGCGCGGCGACGCCGTCGTGTTCTTTCAGCAGGCCGAGGAGGAGGTGTTCCGTCCCGACGTAATTATGCTTCAGACGTCGCGCCTCTTCGATCGCGTATTCGACCGCCTTTTTGGCGCGCGGCGTTTGCGGCAAGCGGCCCATCGTTACCAAATCGGGGCCGCTGCGGACGAGTTTTTCGACCTCCAAACGCATCGTGCGGAGGTCGACGCCCAGCTTTTTGAGGATGTTGGCGGCGACGCCGGTTCCTTCTTTAATGAGACCGAGGATAATGTGTTCCGTTCCGACGTACTCGTGATTGAAACGGAGCGCTTCCTGGTGCGCGAATTGCATCACTTTGCGCGCTCGGTCGGTAAATCGCTCGTAAGGCATATTCTTTATCTTCTTCTCAATATTATTATACTGGCGATTCCCGCGCCTTCCGGTTAAGCGTCGCGCGACGTTTGGCGTCGGCGCGTCGGGGAACGGGGAATCGAGGTATAACGTCAAACGCGCGCCGAGGGAACGCCGAGGGCGTCGAGGTTCGGCGGCGAGCGTCGTCTTCTCTATTGTAGTCGATTCGCTCGATTCGTCCAGCGACCCGGAAAAGCCGCGCGAAATTTTTTTCAAAAATTACGTCGATTCTCCGCTTTTTTACGTCGAATACCGCGAATTTTTTTTATTTCGTTCGAAAAATTTTTTTCGCGTCGGCGGCGCCGAGGAAAAAAAGCTGGACGTCGCGGCGGGAAAAAAAACGCAACGCGTCGAGTCGGCGAACGACGGCGGCTTTTTTTGCTCTGGACGCGGAGGAAAAAATTGATTATGGTTGCGCCGAATAACTCGATTTTTTCGATTCTGCGTCTTGTCGGCCCCCAACGTCGACCGACGGGACGCTTTTCGACCGTTTGCCGGAACGTCGCAAGGAAAACGCAAAATGACGACCCAACGCAAAAAACGCGCCGCGATCGCGCGAGCTTTCCTCGGTTTCTCGTTATTATACGCCGTCGGTTGCGCGGAAAAAGAAGAAAATTTTCCAAAAATCGACAATTCCGAAGCGCAAGCTGGGAAAGACGGCGAAAATAAAGAGGTTGCCGTCTTTGGAGCGGAGGGGAAAAAGAGCGAAAATAAGGAAAATAGGCAAGGCGGCGAAGGGGCCGGCGAGAACGCCGCGGAGCTTTTAGGGGGCGCGACCCAAAACTTCGTCGAAATTTTTAGCGAAGAAGGGGCCGCAGCCGACGCCGAGTTAGCCTTCGACGAAAATCTTGTCGACGAGGAAACGCGCCAAAAATACGCCGCCGACCGAACGCTCGTCGCGCCGACCCTCGCGCCTCGCGACGCGGCGGAAGGGCCCGACGAACGTCCGAAATATCGACTCGAGTACAAGTTTCAACCGGAAACGTCGCTCCGTTGGAACGTCGTTCACCAAGTGCGCAAAAAGGTCTCGTACGCCGGGAAGGAAACGACGACCGAAACGTCGTCGACGGCGTTCCGGCGTTGGGATTTCGGCGAGCGCGGCGCGGACGGCAAACTGGCGGCGCGACACGAGATCGACCGAATGATTTTGCGCCAAAACGAAGAGGGGAAAGACCCGATCGACTTCGACAGCGAACGCGATTTGGTCGTGCCGAAGGAGATCGCGGCGTTCGGGACTGAGAAGGCGATCGGCGTCGTGTTGGAGACGTTCGATATCGACCCGTTCGGCGTTATGTCCGACAAAAAGAAGCTCGTCGCCGAGTACCAAGGGCGCGAGGGGGACTCGAACGTTTTGGTTCCGTTCCCGACCGAGCCCGTCGCGGTCGGCGACGTTTGGACGGTTCCTTACGCCCTTTACTTGAAGGGCGGGGACGAGGTCGTCCGGCCGTATCGCGTCGTCGAACGGTTCCGCTTGGAGAGCGTCGACGAGAAATTCGCGACGATCTCCTTTACGACGACGTTAATGTCGATCGTCGACGACCCGGTCGTCGAGGGCGCGCTTGCCGAGCGACTCTTTAGCGGGCGCGCGCTTTTCGACCGCGAACGCGGGCTGACGTTGCGAACGGAGTTGACCTTTAACCGCCGGGTCGCGAACGCGTTCGGTTTTTCCAGTTATCTCGAATATAACTGTCAAGTCGTTGAAAAACTGATTCGCGACGACGAAACCGCGGGAACAACGCAAAAAGAGGGGACGACGCAAGATAGCGAGTCGGCGCAAGGCGGCGGAGCGGCGCAAGATAACGAGTCGGCGCAAGGCGGCGAAGCGGCGCAAGATAGCGAGTCGGCGCAAGGCGGCGAAGCGGCGCAAGATAGCGAGTCGGCGCAAGGCGGCGGAGCGGCGCAAGATAGCGAGTCGGCGCAAGGCGGCGGAGCGGCGCAAGATAGCGGAACGACGCGGAGCGGCGAAGCGGCGAATTGACAGAAAACGTCGTTTTTTCCAAAAAAAATTTCGTTCAACAACGCGGCGCCGACGTACAGGTAAACGACGCGTTAGTTTTTCCGGAATATTTGTTGTAAATTAACAAGTGGGCGTGAGAGAGAAAATGGATAAATCTGGGAAAGTTTTTGTAACCGGCGCGACCGGTTTTATCGGTTCCAGCTTGACGCGGCAACTTTTGGAAGCCGGGTACGTTGTGCGCGGAATGAGCCGTTCGAAACCGAAGGCGCCTCCCGGAGCGGAAGATTCGCTCGACGCGCTTTGGAATCATCCGAATTTCGAATACGTCGCCGGCGATATTAACGACGTCGATTCGCTGACGCGCGCAATGGACGGGTGCCGATACGCGATTTCGCTCGCCGGGTACGCTCGCAACTTCGCCCGCGATCCGCAGGTCTTTCACCGGATTAACGTCGACGGGATGCGCAACGTCTTTGCCGCCGCGAAAAAGCTCGAACTCGAAAAAATCGTCTGGACGTCGACGATCGTAACGTTTGGCCCGACGCGAAAAGGGGAAACCGGCGACGAAAATATGCCGCGTATCACCGACAAATATTACACCGAGTACGAAGAATCGAAAAGCGTCGCGGAGGCCGAAGCGCTTCAATGGGTGAAGAAGGGGTTACCGCTGACGATCGTCAATCCGACGCGGGTGTACGGGCCCGGCCAGCTTTCCGAAGGGAACGCGATGGCGGCGTTGATTCGCGATTATCGCCGAGGAACCGCCCCGTTCCTGTTGAACTTTGGGAAAAATATCGGAAATTACGGTTATGTCGACGACGTCGCCCGCGGGCATATGTTGGCGTTGGAGAAGGGCCGAATCGGCGAACGG
>JAFYVO010000408.1 GCA_017549085.1 Thermoguttaceae bacterium | reverse complement strand
GCGCCGCGACGCGCTTGCCGACGAGCGAACGCTCCGAAAAAAAACGGAGCGACGCCGAAGAAAGCGCGGGGTGAAAAAATCGTCCGACGCAGTTTCGCGACGAAAACGCGTCGAGACGAGGCGATATCGAAACGGAACGACGGCGCCAAGAACGCGTCGGTTCCGCAAACGCTAATAAAGCGGATAATTGCGCAATAATAATAACGGCAAAACCGAAAAGACGCCGCGCCGCGATTAAAGAAGAAAGACGAAACGGCGCGCTCGACGAGAAACGTCGAAAACAACGAGCGAAACCGAGTCGCCCGCGACTCGGCAAAACCGCGCTTGCGCCGCGTTGGTTGCGGCGCGGAAGAAACGTCGACGACGTTTTCGACCGGATTCGCGACCGTCGAACGCAAACGCTCGACGGCGGGGGCTGGGTAACGCTCATATCGGCAAAAGGAAAGGGGGAGCGATTTTCGCGGCGTTCGTTTTCAACGAGCGCGACGACCGGCGAGTCGGCGAAAATCGGCGAATTGAAACGCGTCGGCGTCCGACGCGGCGTTCGGAGGAGCGCCCTAAAAAGTTTCCGGCGTCTTCTTCCGATTTGACGCTTCCATTTTACAACGTCGACGGCGGAGGTCAAGCGGGGGGAAGGCGCGTTTTCTTCGATTTGAGGCCGATTTAGCGCAAAAAACGTTCTTGGCGCGCGGGTCGTAACGGTCGCGCCGATCGCTTCAAACGTTTCGCAAGAAACAAAAAAAAGGAGACGTTGAAGCGTCTCCTTTTTAAGCCGATGGTTCGGACGCGTCCCGCCTAGGACGAGTCGAACCTACCCGTCGTTGGACGCCGTTGTTTCGTTGGTGAAAAACCTGTCGTTAAAAACAGGATGCGTTTGTCGACTTCGGGAACTCCGCCTTCGATAAGACTTTGTCGCCTGTCCGAACGCTTGGCGTCGTCGTTGGGCTCCGATCCGCTTTTAAGGGCGAACCGTCGTTTTTCGACGACGTTGGCGCGACCGTCGGTTCGGTCGAACGCCGCGCTGAACGCTTGGTGAAGCGTCGACGCGTGAAAAGGTTGACCTCAAAAAGTCTCGGCGTCTCGCGGCGAGCGAACCTTGCGGCGCCCGCGCGTTTAACGTTTCCGGAACCGGTTTTCCCAGCGTTTTTCCATAAACGCCTTAAATTGGAAAACGCGAGTTCCAAAAACGTCGGATGACTCAAAAAGAGGTTTTGAGGGTCGCGGATTTTTTACGCGGCTTCGAGCGGTTAGACTCTCGGTCGCGACGTTTCCCGAAATCCGCTATTGTCGGGAAGTCGTTCGGTTGATCGCCGCGGCAAACGTCGTCGAGCGACGGCGCGCCTTTCGGCGAGTTGTTTCGTTTCTTTATCGTTAGCCGTTTTCGAGACGCGAACCGTCGAGGTTGCGATCGGTTCGCGTTCGAGGGGCGCGACTAGCGGTTGACCATAAAGGTGAACATGACGCCGTGAACGAATTGGTCGAAGTTGTAATCGTCCTTGTTCTTCTTGACGCCGAAGATCGAACCGTCTTCGTTCAAGCGGTAATCGTTGACCGCCGAGGCGCGAGCGATGTTGTCCATATACAGCATTTGGTAACCGACTTTGAAGCCGACCGCTTGCGTCCAGTTCCAGGCCGCTTCGACTTTACCTTCGACGCCGTTCGTGTAAACGTCGTGGTGCTTCGAGTAGGCGAAGGAGTTGGCGATGGTGTTGAGCGGAGCGTAGGTCGGAACGCCGCCCGTTTCGCTCAGGTCGAGGTTGGTGTCGCCGCCGCTCATCGCTTTCAGACCGAGGGTGCCGTCGCCGTACAGGTTTTGGCGGTTGAAACCGGCGAAGTATTTACCTTCGCCCGTGAAGCGCCAACGATTGTTCGAAATCGTGTAACGGAGACCGACTTGCGGGCCGATGATGTGGTTGTTCGCTTCGAAGTTCCAGTCGGAGTAACCGAGGTCGGCCCCGACGGTGCTGCTGTTTTCGTAGTCGTAGCTGCCGTACTCTTGCGAGGTCGAAGTCGTGGCGTTGTCGACGTTCGCGCTGCTGTTCGTTTCCAAAATTTCGACTTCGGTGATTTGATAGCTCGACGTGTTTTCCGTATTCGCGTGGCCGAAGAAGTTGAATCGACCGTCGAATTGGGTGTAGCGAACGCCGGCGAGGAGTTCGAGCGTGCCGCGGCGGAACGGATGGAAGCGGTAGTTGTACATCGCTTCGACGCTCCACGTGTTCACCTTCGATTGCATCGAGAACGTTTCGTAGGTGATCGGCATCGGGACGAAGATGTATTTGTTGTCGCCGCTCGAGTCGCCGTTGTTTTCGTTGTTCGTGTAGCCTTGGCCGGAGGAACCGATGGTGTTCATCCCGCGAATGGCCCACAAGCGACCGATTTGGTAGGAGCCGCCGCTGTTGATCGGGTCGATCAACGTCGAGCCTTTGCCGTTCCAAATGTAGTAGTTGCCGTTCGTGCCGTAGGAGCTGACGTCGACGACGGCCGGGTCTTCAATGTTGATCCCGCCGTAGACGCCGGAGTAGTCGTTCTTTTGCGGCGTGATAACGGTGCCTTTGAGTTCCCAACCGTGGTGGCCGATCATATTCCCGACGGTGAATTCCGTCGCGGTTTCCCAGTCGGCGCGGAATTGGGAAGTGTTCATTTGGTTCGTTTGCGCGACGTAAGTGAAGTTCGTCGTGCTGTTCGAACCCGGAATAACGTTCGTAACGACTTGCGCGGACGTCCCGACCGGGCTACCGACGATTTGATCGCCAGGTTGGCTCAGCGTAACGAGACCGGCGCCGATGCTGCCGTAAAAACCTTCGTGTTGGTAAACGCCGCCGCCGAATTGATCGTCCGGGAACGGAGAGAACAAACGCATCTGCGAAATTTGGGCAGAAGCGGTCGACGTAGTAGCCAGCGCGAGGCAAAGGCCGGCGATAATCGTTTTGATGCTTCGAGACATGGTCTTGTACCCACCTCTATTTACACGTGAATCATCCAAATTGGGTTGCGCAGACCTAAAATCCATATCAGTCTGCTAACGGCTGTGCCGGTAGTATCGGACATTTCTTTCACGATAGTTGAATCATAAATGAAATTCTTCCGGAATTTCTTTAAAACCGAAGAAAAATTTTCTAAAAAAACGAGAGATTGGAGAAGATGTGAAAGAAAATCCCCTTCTTTCGGGTGGGAAATAAGGCGAGGGCGGGGCAAAAAAAGTCGAAAAAATTTTTCGCCGAGTTGTCGCAAAAAACATTGCGGAGGCGCAAGAAGGGGTTAAAATAGGCAAAATGGAGAAAACGGGAGACGGAGAAACGCGGGCGGCGTCGGAACGCGCGGCTCCGACGCTCGAAAATCGCCGCTTGACGCAACCGAAAATTTAAAGGTAAACGTCGCGACCGTCGGCTTTAAGGCGTTCGACGAGGCGGCGGAGCGCGGCGTCGTTCCCTTTTTTCGCGACGAGAAGCGCGTCGTCCGTTTCGACGACGAGAAGATCGTCGACGTCGACGAGCGCGACGAGTTTGGGGCGTCGCGACGGCGTTTCGGCGGTCGTTAAAACGCGAACGAAGGAGCCGCGAGCGTTCTCGACGACGAGATCGGCGCCGGTCGCGACGTTGCCGACGTCGGCGTTAAACAGTTGCGAAACCGACGTTTCCGACGCGGCGACCGTTCGTTCGAGCGCGGCGAAAGAGCCGAGGTCGTCCCAATCGAACGGAGCGCGGAGAACGACGACGTTCGAGGCGCGTTCGAGGACGGCGTAATCGATCGAAATACGTTTGGCGTTCGAGAATTCGCGGACGAACGTCGGATCGTCGGCGACCGAGCGACCGTTGGCGGCGGCGTTGGCGACGAGGGGCGCGATTCGGGCGAACGTCGCGCCGAGTTCCGGTTCGAATTGAGCGATCAGCTCCAAGATTCGTCGCGCTTTCCAAACGAAGACGCCGGCGTTCCAAAAGTAGCGGCCCGATTCGAGGAATTGGCGCGCCGTTTCGGCGTCCGGTTTTTCGCGGAAGCGGCGAACGACGTAAGCGTCGTCTTTATCGGCGTTTAGCGCGTCGTCGATTTCGATGTAACCGTAAGCGCTCGACGGCTCGGTCGGGGCGACGCCGAGCGTAACGAGCCGCGTTTCGTCCTCTTCGACGAGCCGAACCGCTTGCGCGAGCGTCGCTCGAAAGGCGGCGTCGGGGCGGACGAGGTGGTCGGACGGCAAAACGATAAGGGTCGCGTTTTCATCGACTTGCAACGCTTCGAGCGCGGCCCAAGCGACGCAAGGAGCGGTGTCGCGTCCGCAAGGTTCGAGGAGCGTTCGCCGCGGT
>JAFYVO010000042.1 GCA_017549085.1 Thermoguttaceae bacterium | reverse complement strand
GCGACGGCGATCGTCTCCCAACCGTTTGGCGCGGCCGCGTTTTGACGTTCGACGCAAACTCGCGCCGTTTCGTTGGTTGCGCTCCATTCGAGTTTCGCGGTCGTCGGTCCGGTCGCGGTCGCGGCGAACGTTTCGACGTTCGCGCCGAACTCGACGACGCGAACCGTTTCGGCGAACGTCGCGGCGGTTAAGTCGGTTCCCGTCGGCGTTGCGAAGTATCCCCGACCGGCGAACGACGCGGCGCCGACGGTCGCGGAACCCCAAGCCGTCAAAACAGCGTCGCCGCTAACTCCGGTGTTTGCGTCGGTTGCGCCGCTTCCCGCGTTGTCGTCGCCGTCGGTTCCGGCGCTCGCGGTCGCGTCGGTTTCGCCAACCTCTTCCGCTTCAACGTTTACGTTCGAAAACGCGACGCTCGCCCCGTCCGCGACGGTCAGCGACTCGACGTCGACGCGCCCTCCGGAAACAACAAGCGACGAAGCGTCGCCCAGCGTCGCCGTCTCAACGCTAACGATTGCGCCGTCGACGTTTAGCGTCGCGCCGCTTCCGACGGCGAGCGTTTGCGACGTCAAGCCGCGTTCGTCGATCCTCGCGACGCCGGTTAGCGCGACGGCGGACGACGGCGCGTCGCCGTAAACGGTTTGACCGGTTAGCGTTAACGCAAGCGTTCCGGACGGTTGCGCGTTCGAAACGTCGATCAAAAAATCGTCGCGCGAACCGTTCCCGGCGACCGTCGCAGACCGGCTCGGCGCGAAAACAATCGGAGCCGAACCGGTTTCAAGCGCCGTAAAATCGGAAGTTGCGTCGGTCGGCGGCGTCCATTTCACCAGTTTGCACGCGACGCGCGGCGTTCCGTTCGCGGCGATTCGCGCCGTCGGTTTTTGGAAGCTGACGTAAATATTTTCGCAACCGCTCGAATCCCCCTCGACCGTCGCGACGTTCGCGATTTGCAGGTTGTAATTAGTGTAAAACCCGTTGGCGTAAAGTTCGACCGTCGCGAACTTCGCCGTCGACGCGATTTCCAGCGCGGCGGCGTCGCCGAGCAAGAACTGCGGTTGAACGTTAATCCATTCGCCAAAACGGCTTGCCAACGCCGCCCGACCGATTTGGAACCGTTGCGTCGACGCGCCGACATTGCGTAACGTCGAGCCGACGCCGAAGTCGAATTGGTCGGCGATCGCCGTTAGGGTCGCGCCGCTCGAATTGTCGACGTCGATTAACGCGCCGCCTCCGACGACAAGTTTCGACAAGCGCAAGTTATTGCCGTTCAAGACGATAGAGCCGTCGACAAAAACGGATAAACCGTTTTGCGGCGCGGCGTCGCCCGACGCGGTCGCGAAGCGCGACGACGCCCAACCGTCCGAATTAAACCAAGAAGGCGAAACGACTTCCGCTCCGGCCGCGTCTTTCCCGATCCAGAACAAGTCGGCTTGGAGCGTCTCGTAAGCGCCCGGGCTACGCGTTGCGACGCCGTTCGTTTCGCGACCGCGGAAATTGCCCTGAAAGTCGCAAGTCGACGCCGCGTCGACGACGCCGGAATCGCGGTAAGGCGACGGAGCGTCGCTAGCGTCGTCGAGAAGACGCAAGTCCCAGTTTTGCCAAGCGTTAGCCGTCCAAGTTTCGACGTTAAAATCGTCCGGCGGCGACGCGACGAAACCGACGTCGGACGACGCGACGTCGACGACGCAACCGACGAAAACGGGCGCGCTTCCCTCGACGGAAACGCCGCCGATAATGGAGTTCGTCGCCGTCAAGCCGCCCGACGCAGGCGCGTAAAAGTCGGCGCCTTTGTCGCTCGCGTTGCCAATAACCGTTGCGCCGACGGCGTTTACGAACCCCGACGCGGAGACGCCGCCCCCTTGCGGAGAGCGACAACCGGTAACAATCGAGTCGCGTAAAATCGCCGTCGAAGTCGCCGGAACGAAAAGGCCGCCGCCCGCCGTCGTCGCGTCGCAACCGGCGATTCTGCAAGCGTTTAAGGCCAACGCGGAATTGTTCCCGACGTAAATCCCGCCGCCGACCGTCGCCGCGCCGCCGATAAAATCGAAACGCGCAACTTCCGCCGTTACGTCGTTTGCGAGTCCGAGAAGACGCGCGTTTCCGCTTGCGACGAGTCGAACGCGGAACGGCCCGGCGTCGAGCGTTAAGTTCTTGCCTAATGTAAGTTGGCTTGCGAGAACGATTTCGATCGTCGCGCCGCGTTCGAAGACGGTTTCGTCGGGGCGAATTACGTCGCCGGGGGACGCGGTTTTGACCGCTTCGGCAAGCGAACCGGCGCCGGTCGACGCGTTCGACGTAAAGTAAACAATAGCCATTAGTTAGAACTCCTTAGAAATCGGGAAAGCGGGAAAGAAAGAGGGCGAAATAGGCGCGATTTTAACAGAACGCGTCGTTGCGTTTTCGCCCCGCTTAGCGCAATTAGAAAAGACGCGCGAAAAATATCAATTTAAACGCCTACAAAACGCATATCTTACGCGTCGTTAACGTAAAAAAACGCGTGAATCGGCGAACGGAAATTATTTGAACGCGGCG
>JAFYVO010000407.1 GCA_017549085.1 Thermoguttaceae bacterium | reverse complement strand
GTTTCGTTTCTTCGACCGGCGCGTGTTCCGACGCGTCGACTTCCGGCAAATCGACGCGAGCGTCCGGAGCGTCTTCTTGTTCGCCGGTCAAAGCGCGCGTTTTCTCCTCGGCGGAACGTTCCGGCGCTTGCTCGGCCGCCGCTTCTTGCGCCGCTTTTTCCGCCGCTTCGCGAGCTTTCGCTTCCGCCTCTTCCGTCGTTTCCGGAGTCGCGACCGCTTCTTGCGCGATCGCCGTTTCGGTTTTCGCCGGCGCGGGAAGCGGAGCCGGCGCGACGTTTTGCGTCGCGACCGGAGCCGCGTTATATTGCGCCGCGCGTCGTTCGTTCGTTCGCGCTTTTTCCTTTTCGGCAAGTTCGCGTTCGATTTGCTCGGTCGATTTAAATCCGTTGGCCAACCCGCGCGTTATCCCGAACGTTTTCTTCGCCGCTTGTTGCAACGGTCGCCCGTTGAACTGCGTCGGCGCGATTTCGACGTCGAGCGTCGCGACGGTCGCGTCGGAGTTCGCCGCGTCGAGAGCCGACGCTAAAACGTCCGATTTCGCAAACGTCCCGCCGACGCGCGTCAATTACGGCGTCGTCGCGGCGCGACAGGTCGACGTTAAAAGTTCGCCGGTCGACCAGCAAACGCCCAAAGCGGCGCAACACGCGAGGGGAAACTCCAACAGTTTCTTCTTCATAAGAACGATTCCATCGTTTTTTGACAATATTTATATTAATGTTTTTGCGCGTTCTCTCGCCGCGACCAACGTCAAAAGAACGCCCTCGAACGACGACGCGCAAAAAACGCATATCTTATTTTTCGACGAACGGCTTCAATAACTTCACCCCTAACTTAAAAACTTCTAAGAAACGACGCCCTTTTTTGTCGCTTTTATCTTTATTTTTTCGAATAAAAAAAATAGACAACTTAGGCAAAATCTCCCTCCGTCCGCCGCGCTCTCCCCGCGCCGTCGCGGTCTCCCTTAAACTTTTCCCCGCTTACCCGGTTTCAGCAACCGCGACGACCGTTAAAACCGGCGCGCCAAGCCGTCAAAGAAAAAAATTTTCAACAAAATAGGCGTTTTTGCGAAGTTATCGCTTGCTTAAAGAGGACGTCGAAATTATTATTGAGAAGATAGCGGCGAAGTTTGCGTCGCCAAGAGTCGTTTCGCTCGAACGCAGACGAAAGCGACGCTCCGCCCCGACGCCGCGACGTTCCGGTTCCGCTTTGCGACGCGCAAGCGCCCGACGGTCGCCGTTCGGATTTCCACCGTCCAACCTAATCGAACTTTTAGGAGATTTTTATGAGTCGGATCAGTTCCTTCCTTCGATGGAGCGCCCTTTTGGCGTTGGCGGTTTTCGTCGCCGTTCCCGCGTCGACTCCCTATTTCGTCGACGCTCCCGTCGCCTTCGCCGACGACGACGATGACAACGACAACAATAACAATAACAATAACGACAACGATAACGATAACAACAACGGAAGCGGCGGCGACGGCTCCGGCGTCGTCGTTCGTCCGGACGGCGTTCTCGAACGCGTTATCCTCGACGACGGCGCGCTCGCCGCGATGCGCTCCGCCGCGCTTTACGGCGTCCCGAGCGAAATGAAAGCCGTCAGCAAAGAGCGCAAAGTCTCGTTGACCCGTCTCGAAAAAGCGATCCAAGAAAACGACGGCGTCGTTACCGCGGATATGGCGAACCTCGCCGGTTTGACCCGCATTGAAAACGTTTACATTTATCCGGAATCGGGCGAAATCGTCGTCGCGGGCCCGGCCGAAGGTTGGACGATCGGAGCCGAAGGCGCGACCGTCGGCGTTAAGAGCGGTCGCCCGACGCTGAAACTCGAAGACCTCGTCGTCGCCCTCCGCGCGTTCCCGGCCGAAGGCAAAGGGAACAAACTCGTCGGTTGCTCGATCGACCCGACCGCCGAAGGTCTCCGCAATATGCAAGCGTATCTGAAGAACACGCCGCACCCGAACCTCTCGGACGACGGCCAAATCGTCGATTACGCGCTCGGTATGGCGAACGCGCTCGGCCTCCAAAACGTCCAAGTTTGGGGCGTTTCGCCGAAAACGAACTTCGCCGCGACCCTCGTCGCCGCCGACTATCGTATGAAGCTGATCGGGATCGGCCTCGAAGAAGCGCCGGTCAAACTGACGACCTACGCCGAACGCTCGAACCCGCGCGGTCGCGCTAGCAACGCTCTCGTTCGCTGGTACTTCCAACCGGATTACGATTGCGTCGTCATGACCGAAGACGGGACCGCGATGCAACTCGTCGGCAACGGCGTCAACCTCGTCGGCGAAAACGAATTGGTCGACGAAAACGGTAATCGCAGCGCGAACAAAAACGGCGGCAACCCGGCCACGAAAGCCTACGCGAAGAGCTTCACCGCGAAGTTCGACCGCATCGCCGACGCCGTTCCGGTTTACGCGAACCTCCGCAATATGATCGATATGTCGATCGTCGCGGCGTACCTCCAAAAAGAAGGCGCGTACGCGAAAACCGGTTGGGAAATGTCGTTCCTCGGCGACGAAGCGCAATTCCAAACCGAACGCTTGAACGCGATTCAATTCGCGCAAACCGCGACGAACGCCGTTCGCCGCAGCGCAACCCTCGTCTCGTACCCGACCGGCGGCGGCGTCGTCGTTCGCCCGGCGACCGCGCTCGACGAAGAAAACCTGAAATACGACGAAAAAGGCGAAGTCGAAGCCAAGCGCGACGCGGTCGCCTCGTCGATTCCGGAAGGCCAATGGTGGTGGGACTGATCGAACGCCGTTAGTTCGACTTCGTTCTCGGACGCAAGCGCGTCGTTTCGGCGCGCTTCGTTTCCGCGCTTTACTTTAACGTTTAAACGCGCCGTTTAGCCGCGCCGTCGAACGTTTCCCCTTTTTACGTCTTTACGCCGACAAAGCGACCGGCGGGTTTTCTCGCGCCCTTATTGTTTTGTCGACGGTTACGCGAACGCCGCGCTCGTCGGCTTCCGACTCGCGACGAACGCCGTCGCAACAATAAAAAACGCCGAAGAGGTTCGCTCTTCGGCGTTTTTTATTCCCCGAAATTTTTAAAATCCCGGAAATATTTTCAATCTTGCGTCCGCGCTCCGTCCGCGAAGCGCCGCGAACTCAAAATTCAAACGTTCGACCGCGAACAACGCGAAAAAACGCGAACTAAAAATTCAAACGTTCAACCGCGAACAACGCGAAAAAACGCGAACTAAAAAATTTCAAACGTTCAACCGCGAACAACGCGAAAAAACGCGAACTAAAAATTCAAACGTTCAACCGCGAACAACGCGAAAAAACGCGAACTAAAAAATTTCAAACGTTCGACCGCGAACAACGCGAAAAAACGCGAACTAAAAATTCAAACGTTCGACCGCGAACAACGCGAAAAAACGCGAACTAAAAAATTTCAAACGTTCGACCGCGAACAACGCGAAAAAACGTCCGCGAAGCGCCGGGATCGCGAAAATCCCGAAAACGCCTCCATACGGTCGCAAGTTAAGGCGACGCCCCATTTCTTCCGACTCCGTTTCCGCGAAACTTCCCCAAACCGACGGCGCAAAGGTCGCCCCTAATCCGCCGTTTGCCGCGGAACGTCTCTTCGCGGAAACGCTCAAACGTCGCGACTCAGCGAACGACGCTTTCGCTCGTTTGCCCCACCTTCACCGCTTCGTCGGTCGAAAACGCGTCTTCGCCCTGCGCGACGGCGTTGATTTGGCGTTCCTCAAAGTTGATCGCAAGTTCGTCGACGCTAAATCCCGCGACGCGCCAAGCGCCGTCCGCGTCCGAAAGAACAAACGTCAGCTCCTCGACTTGGATTTCGCCGGTCTCGGTGTAATCCTCGACGTCGACGTAAACGCAAACGCGACCGTCGTCGAGCGCGACCTTCTTCGTCGCCTTCCACTTGATCGTATCGCTCGCCTGCGCGGAAAATTGTTCGCGGGTCGCCTCTTGCGCTTTCGAAGTCAACAACGCGAACGCGCCGTCGTCGTCCCCCTTAAAAAAGGAACGAAAGAACGCGTCGACGACGCCCTCGGGACTTTCCGCGTCCTCGACGTTCAACGGCGCCGCTTCCTTATCGCCGCCGCTCGCGCCGGACTCGGTCGCCGCCGGAACGCTCGAACTCGGCGCGACGTCGCCGTCGGTCGCGCCGCCGCAACCGGTCATCGCAAAACAAAAGCCGAGCGCGGCGCCCAACAAAACCGTTCGTTTCGACATCTCAAAAACTCCTTTTCCAAAACCGACGGACGGAGCGGCGCCCTGTCGACGCGCTCCCGTCGGCTCGCTTTTCTTCCTTGACGACGCCGTTCGGCGCCGTTCCGGCGATAACGCGATCGTTAAAACCCGGAAAACGAGTTAAGTTTGACAAAAAAAACGCCGCGCGTCAAGAGCAAATTTCACGCCGACGCGACAAACGAAAAAACGCCCGCTCAAAACCTACTTCCGAAGCTGCGTCCCATAAAGATAAACGACCAAACCGGTGCAGATCATCGAATAAGGCAAAAAATCGGCGATCGCGATCGTTTTTTGCGCGTCGGTCTCAACGACAAGCGCTTGAAAAAAGAAACATTGAACGCCAAACGCGATCGCGGCGACGCCCGACGCGACGATAAAAGAACGAATCATTGCCGCCCCCGTTCGTTGACAAAGCGAATTCTCCAAACGACGCGACCGACGCCGCGCTCCGCTTTTAATATCGTTCGCCCAACCAACGCGGCGCGATTCCGTTCAAAATTGCGCGCCCTTTTTTACTCGTCGGGAAAAAACGCCGCCCCTTCGGTTCCGCGCGTCTTTTTCCGGGTTCTTGCCCCGACGCCGCCCTTGCCGAAACGCTTTCGGCGCGTACAATAAGAGCGTTCTCGATCCCCGTTTCACCGTCGTTTTTCAACGAAAGCCCGCGATGCCGCTCGAACTTTCCGGTCAAACCGTCCTCGTTACCCGTCCGCGCGAACAAGCGGACGAACTGCGCGCGCTCCTCGAAGAACGCGGCGCCGACGTTCTCGTTCAACCGTCGATCGCGATTTTGCCGCCGGAAAGTTGGGCCGACGTCGACGACGCGATTCAAAAGGTCGAGCGACGCGATTTCGATTGGATTCTTTTTTCCAGCTCGAACGGCGTCCGCTTTTTCCTCGAACGGGTCGCCGCCGAACGCCGCGCTCGTCTCTTTGCCGACGCGCAAATTTCGGTCGCCGCCGTCGGGCCCGGCACCGCCGCCGCGCTCCGCGATTTCGGCGTTTCCGTCGATTTAATCCCGGACGAATACAACGCGGAAGGACTCGTCGCCGCGCTCCTCGACGCGGAAAAGTCGCTCGCCGGAAAACGCCTTCTCTCCGTTCGCGCCAGCCGCGGCCGCGACGTTTTATCGAAAGAAGCGACCAAGCTCGGCGCGACCGTTCGCGAAGTCGTCGCTTACCGCTCCGTCGACGTCGAAACGCCGGACGCCGACGTCCTCGACGCGCTCCGCTCGAACCGAATCGACTTCGGAACGGTCGCCAGCTCCGCGACCGCCAAAGCGTTGGCGCGTCTCTTCGGCGACGCGTTCCCGCAAACGCGTTGGGTCGCGCTCAGTCCGTTGACGGCGGACGCGCTCCGCTCCGTCGGCGTCGAACCGGCGGCGGTCGCGCAAGAGGCGACGTTGGCGAGCCTCGTCGACGCGGTCGTCGGCGCGGCCCGACAAAATCCCGAACAATAACTTCTCCGCCCCAATTCCCCAATAAAAAAGCGACGCAGAGAACCCCTCGACGTCGCTTGCGGCGCGCTCCGTTCGAACGCGCTTAACTCATTTCAACAAAACGCTTAAACGCGCTTGCTTTGAACGGCGGCTTCGTACGCGTCGACTTCGGCCAACCATTTTTCGCCGACCGGAACGCCGTTCTTTTCGCAGTAGTAATCCCAAACGGCGGAGAACGGAAGCGAACGCGCTTCTTCCATCAACGCGAGACGCTTCGTGTAAGCGCCGTCGAGTTCCGCTTGTTTCAGCGTCGCGATCGGTTCGAGGAACGCCGCCAACAACGCTTTCAGCGCGGCGCGCGTCCCGATCGTCCAAGCGGCGACGCGGTTGATCGTCGCGTCGAAGTAGTCGAGCGCGACGTAAGTCTTGCTAAGCAAGTCGCAACGAACGAGTTCTTCGGCGATCGCCTTCATTTCGTCGTTCCAAACGACGACGTGGTCGCTGTCCCAACGGACGCCGCGGCTGACGTGCAGGAGGAGTTCGTCGACGAAGAGCGACAAGGACGAAAGTTTGTCGGAAATCGTTTCGGTCGGGTGGAAGTGGCCCGCGTCGAGCGTAACGAGAAGATTATTCTTCATCGCGTAACCCATGCAGAACTCGTGGCTTCCGACGGTGTAGCTTTCGGCGCCGATCCCGAAAAGTTTACTTTCGACGCCGTCGCGAATCGTTTCGCGCGGTTGGACGACCGAGAAAATTTCGTCGTAAGATTCGGCCAAACGGCGGCGCGGCGCGAGGCGGTCGGCCGGGAAGTCTTTCATACCGTCCGGCGTCCAGTGGTTGACGACGCACGGGTTCCCTTGCGCGGCGCCCATCGCGGAAGCGATCGCGCGGCAGCGTTTGTCGTGTTCGATCCAGAAATCGCGGATACCTTTGTCCGGGTGCGACAGCGTCAAACCGTCGGCGGCTTTTTCGTGCGAGAAGAAAGTCGGGTTGAAGTCGAGACCGAGACCGTTCGCTTTCG
>JAFYVO010000406.1 GCA_017549085.1 Thermoguttaceae bacterium | reverse complement strand
GCAGACGGTCGTTGTTCTTGGCGTTTGGAGTTTGGGACGATCGATCGTCGCGCAGACGGTCGGCGTTCTTGTCGTTTGGAGTTTGGGAACGGTCGATCGTCGCGCAGACGGTCGGCGTTCTTGTCGTTTAGAGTTTGAGACGAACGATCGTCGCGCAGACGGTCGGCGAGATTTTTTTTCTTTTTTGAGACTTTTTTTGCCGTTTTATTTCCTTTTCAATTTTTTTTAAACATATCTATCTTGAGCGGCGGCGAGCGTCCTAGCGGCGTCGCGAAGCGTTGCGCGTTGCGAGCGGGCCGCCGAATTTCCGTTCGCTTGCGCGACGTTGGAGGCGCGGCGCGAGTCGACGACTGCGTATTGCGAAACGTTGGCGGTCGCGGAATCGTCGTCGGCGTTTGAATTGACGTTTCTTTGGGGAAATAAGGGAAATAGAGAAAGTAGGAAGACGAGGAAGAAGATGTTTAAGAGCATTTTGGCGACGTTGGGCGTTTTGGCGGTTATTGGCGGAGTCGCGGTTTGGCAATTCGGCTTTTTGTCCGACCAAGCGGAGCAAGCGTCGAAAAAGATCGATCGCGCGACCGCCGCGGCTCGCGCGAGCAAGGCGATTTCCGAAACGAAGGCGAAAGTCGGACGACTTGACGAGCAAGCGCGCAAGTATCGGGTCGACGCTCGCGCCCTTGAACTCGCTTGGGAACGCGAACAAGAGTCGATCGCGAAGTTGGAAGCGGCGATGAAAGCGTTGGCGACCGCCGCGAAGGAAGCGGGCTTGCCGAGTCCGAGCGAACGCGACGCGTTGACCGACGAGCAAAAGGGGGTTGCGTTGGCGTTCGGCGGGAAAAAAGTCGCCGCCGCCGACGTTTATTCGACGCTCGACCGTTGGAACGCGGATTTGGAACAAAAACGGTCGATCGCCGACCAAAAGAAATCGACGTTCGAGCGAATGTTTGCCGTCTCCGAACAATTGACGAAGAAAAAGGGCGAAATGGAACTGACCGTCGTGAAATTGGAAGGGCGGCTT
This sequence comes from Thermoguttaceae bacterium, assembly GCA_017549085.1. GTDB lineage: Bacteria > Planctomycetota > Planctomycetia > Pirellulales > Thermoguttaceae > RUG369. The sequence goes on along the minus strand of JAFYVO010000406.1, from coordinate 1,636 downwards.
AAGGAACTGGAAACCGCGAAAGATTTGGCGGCGGTCAACGCGGAACTCGCGTCGATGGAAGCGAACGTCGAAGGCGTCGACGCCGGCAAACTGGGCGACGCGCTCGAAACGTTGCAAGGGGAAATCGACGAGCTGAGCGCGCAAGCGAGCGTCTATCAAGACGAAATGGACGGACGCGACGCGGCGCTCCAACCGACCGACGTTATCGAACCGATTTCCAACGACGCGGAACTCGACGCGCTTTGGGACTAAAAGGTTGAACGAGCGAGAAGAAGCAAGCGGCGACGCGGCGGCGATCGGCGAAACGTCGGTTGGCGCCGGGGCGCCGAAACGCTTTTCCGGGCGCGCGTCGTTCGAACGCTTGACAAGTTTGCGGACGACGCGCGTTCGACTTCGTCGAGGACGCGTCGGACGAGGAAACGAAGCGTTTTGGGCGTTTGGCCCAAGGCGGAAACGTTTCGCGGAACGACCGACGCGGAAGCGGCGAGGCGCTGGCGAACGATTTTCGACCGGCGTTTGTTCGACAAGCGGAGAACGCGCGTCCGTCGGGCGAGAAAAGGGCGCGTTGCGTCGCGGGCGATTCCCGAACGATGGCGCGGCTTTCTTGAAACGGAAACGCAAGCCGATTAACCAACGTGAAAAAACAACGAGACAACAACGGCGAAACGACAATGAACGGGTTATATTCGAACGCTGAAAAGGGCGAAGACGCGAAAGAAAGAAAAGGACGGCTGTTGAGAGCGTTTGTCGGAGCGGTCGCGCTCTTGGGCGGCGCGTTTGTCGTGGGGTGCGACGCGAGCGTTGGAAACGTCGAGACGCCGAGCGCGACGCGGGTTCGATTGACGGTGTTGGAGGACGCGCTGGAGTCGGCGCGAAACGAGCAAGCGCGAATCGCCGCGGCGACGACGAAACTGGAAAGCGAAGCGCGGCGGACGCGGCTTGAGTTTCGGCGCGCTTTTTTTCGCCTTGAGCCCGACGAGCGCGACGTTTTGCTCGAGGATATGCTGTGCGGCGAACTTTCCGCCGAGTTGAGGAAACGACCGGACGCGGCGACGGCGTTCGCGAAGCAAAGCGAATGGTTCGAAATCGAATGCGAACGAAAAAAGGCTCTGAAATTAAGCGAGCGGTTCGCCGCCGAAATCGCGCGGGCCGAGAGCGAACGGACGCGTTGGGCGCGCCGCTTGGAACTCGAAGAGACGCTCGCCGGCGTCGGCGAAGAGTTGGACGCGGAAAACGGTTCCGTCGAGTTGATCGCCGTCGTCGAGCGGTTGCGCGCGCTGACCGAAGAAGTCGTCGCCGGCGTCGAACGACCGTTCGACGCGATTTCGCCGGAAGAGGTTTTAGCCTTTGAAGAGACGAAGGAGAACGCGTTCGAGACGCTCGTCGGAGGCGAGAACGGGGCAAACGAAACGACGCGAGAAGCGGCGGGGATTCCGGAGTTGCCGACGTTCGACCCGGACGAGCTTGCCGAGGAAACGCCGAGCGCGCGGAAACTTTTTGAATCGCAAGGGGCGGAAATCGTCGACGCGGCGAACCGCGAGATTCAAAACGCGCTCGACGCGGGGGCGACCGACGTCGCGTTCGCGGCGACGCTCGACGCGGCGGCGAAGCTCGTCGAGTTGGCCGAAACGCTTGG
>JAFYVO010000405.1 GCA_017549085.1 Thermoguttaceae bacterium | reverse complement strand
CCTTGGAGAACGCGATCGACTTGTCGGCGAAGTTCCTTATGACGCCGGAAAATTCGGAAGAATTGGCGAAACGGTTGCAAAAAATTTGGATTGTTCGCAAGCAAACGACGCCGGACGCGACCGAAGGGTGCGCGCGGATGTTCAAAAATCCGCGCGGCCAACGAGCGGCCGACCTGATCGCCGACGCCGGGTTCCGAGGGGCAAGAATCGGCGGCGCCGTCGTCAGCGAGCGGAACCCGAACTTCGTCGAAGCGTCGGAAGGGTGCGCGAGCGAAGACGTCAAACGCCTCCTCAACTTGATTCAAACGCAAGCGCGCGAACGCGTCGGCGTCGAGTTGGAGCGCGAGCTGGAAATTTGGTGAAATTGGGTAAAATGAACGGCGTTTCGCTTGAGCTTTAACGGCGAACGACGTTGAGTTTTGATTAATCCGTCGAAGGTTGAAAAATGAGCGGAAACGTTGTTTTGAAAACGTCGATTCCCGGAATGACCGCGAAAAGCGGCAAAGTGCGGGACGTTTACGATTTTGGCGATCAAATTTTGCTGGTCAGCACCGACCGCGTCAGCGCGTTCGACTGGATTTTGCCGAGCGGAATCCCGGACAAAGGGAAGACGCTCAACCAAATCGCCGAATTTTGGTTCGAAACGCTCGGCGTCCGCAATCATATGATTACGACCGACGTCGAAAAAATGCCCTTCCCGGAAGGGACCGACCTCAAAATGTTCGAAGGTCGCTCCGTTCTTTGCGAAAAAACGAAGGTCGTTCCGATCGAATGCGTTGTCCGCGGTTATCTTTCCGGTTCCGGTTGGAAGGAATATCAAGCGTCGCAATCGGTTTGCGGCGTGAAGTTGCCGGCCGGTTTGGTCGAAAGCTCGCGTCTTGAAGAGCCGATCTTCACCCCGTCGACGAAAGCGGAAGTCGGACACGACGAAAATATTTCGTTCGAACAAACGGTCGAAATCGTCGGTCGCGACGTCGCCGAAAAACTCCGCGATCTTTCGCTCGACATTTTCCGTCGCGGGAGCGAATACGCTCTGCAACGCGGCGTCATCGTCGCCGACACCAAGTTTGAATTCGGCGTCGCGGCGGACGGCGAAATCATTCTCATCGACGAAGCGTTGACGCCGGACTCGTCCCGTTTTTGGCCGCTCGACCAATACGAACCGGGGAAGGGCCAACCGTCGTTCGACAAGCAAATCGTCCGCGACTGGTTGCTCCAATCCGGTTGGGATCGCAATTCGACGCCGCCGGAACTCCCGGAAGAAGTCATTGCGAAGACCCGCGCCAAGTACTTGGAAGCGTTCGAACGCTTGACCGACCGCAAGTTGAAGTTCCAAAGCGAATTCTAAGTCGCGCTGTGAAGCCTTTTCGCGTTCCCGGTTGCGAAAGAAACTCGGGAACGTGAAAAGGCGGGGACGATAATTTACTTGCCGCGCCCCGCTTTCTCATTTGACGTTAAATTAAACGGAAAGCGCAAACGAGACGGCGGCGCGTTGGCGACGGCGTTAATTTAGGCGTTTTGCGGAAAATATGCGGCGGCGGAGACGCGGCGTTTGGGGGAATAAAAAATGGGCGAAATGGCGACGGTCTTTTTGGCGACCTTGGCGTTCGCTTGCGTCGCGTTCGCCGCGATGTGTTTAGCGCTGATTTTCCCGAAATTTTTCGGACGCAAGACGAAACGCCGATGCGCTTGCGCCGCTTCGAAGGAAGCGATGCGGATTTACAACGAACGAGAGCGCGCCGCTTTGAACGCGAAGCGTTATCGTCCGGAGACGGTCGACTTGCGCGACTTGCCGCAAGTGTCGAGCGAATTGGCGGAATTTGCGCAAGGCGCGAAGCGGACGAATCCGAATCAAACGGACGGCGCGAAGTAAAAACGACGTCGCGTTAACGAGAAAGCAAAACGTTCGCGGGCGTTGCAAAAACTTCAAAAAGTACGAACGTTAAGAAAAGCGGCGCGAGTTTTGACTAAGACGACGGAAAATGCGGGGACGACGAACGCAAACGAAGCGCGCTCGACGCAAACGGCGGCGCGTTGGCGCAAACCGCTCGTTTTGTACGCGGCGACTTGGGCGACGACGACGTTCGTCGGGTTCGTCTTTTACGGCGGCGGATCTTGGCCGAGCGCGTTGTTGTTTTCCGTTCCGTTAATGATTATCTTAACGGCGCACGAGTGGGGGCATTATTGGCAAACTCGGCGTTACAATATTCCGGCGTCGCCTCCTTTTTTCATTCCTTTTCCGCTTCCTCCGTTCGGCACGTTGGGCGCGTTGATTCGAATGAGCGGGCGCGTCCCGAACGCAAAAGCGCTTTTTGACGTCGGCGTTTCCGGGCCGTTGGCGGGATTGGCGGCGACGCTTGTTTTTTTAGCGGTTGGACTGGCGAATTCGACGATGGTCGACGCGCAACCGGCGGGCGAAGCGTTGGTTTTCGGCGAGCCTCTTCTATTCCGTTGGGCGTCTCTCCTGTTTTTCGACCGTTCGGATCCGTCGCAAGTTTTGACGATGCACCCGACGGCCGCCGCCGCTTGGGTCGGGCTTTTTTTGACGACGTTGAACCTCTTCCCGATGGGGCAGCTCGACGGCGGACACGTTCTTTACGCGCTGTTGCGTCGCCGCGCCGTTTATTTCTCGACGTCGCTTTTTATTGCGGCGGCGGGAGCCGTTTTCCTTTTTGAACGTTGGAATTGGTTGGCGGCGCTCTTTTTAATTGCGCTCTTTGGGCTCGAACATCCGCCGACCGTCGACGATTCGACGCGCCTCGGGCCGTTGCGAACGGCGATCGGTTGGGGAACGCTCGCGTTGGTCGCGATCGGTTTTACGCCGACCCCGGTCGACGTCGAGAGCGGAGCGCCGTCGACGGAACAAAGTGTTTTTTTCCGGATCGAACCGTTGGAACGCGCGGCGAACGCCGATTTTTGCGCGACGAGGGCTGTTTTTCGGGACAAAAGCGGCGAAAGGGCGAAAAGTTAGGACGTTTTTAACGAAAATTCGACGAAAACGACTTGTTAATCGGAAAGCGGCGTCGTATAATCGACCGACGGCGGCTCGCTTTTACGGAAAAAGGCGGCGCGATTTCGCTCGAAATAACGGACGAGGCGACGATGCAACACGAGACGAAAGACGAACGAAACGAAAAGAAAGCGCTCGGATATAAACACGAATGGACCGATACCGGCGGACATTCTCATCGCGTTATTTTCGATAAAAAGACGTTGGAGCGTCCGCAAACGACCTGGAAGGCGTTGACTTTTGTCGCCGCGTTGGGGTTGTTGGTCGGCGGCGTCGCGATTTTGACGGCGCCGCGCGGTAAAGACGGAGGGAGATTGCCGTTGGCGCCGACGAACGCGCGCCCCGATTTTACCTTAACGGCGACGTTGCGGAATTTAACGACGGAGCGTCCGGTCGCGTTAACCGCCGGTTGGGGAGACGAGTTCTTTTTAGCCGATCGCGGCGGGGTCGGGCTTTATCGCGTCGACGGCGAGCGACTGCAATATTGGAGGGGCGCCGAAGGAGACGCGCCGACGGCGTTGACCTTTATCGCCGACGAAACGAGCGAGAAAAACGGCGCGTTGTTGATCGCGTATCCGGAACGAATCGACGCGATTTATTTCGCGACCGATCGCGTTGTAAACGACGCGGCGTCGACCGAAAATAAAGCCGTCGCCGACGACGGAGAAAAGAAAAAAATCGCCGACGGCGCCGAGAGCGCGTCGAGCCGAACCGCTCAAAACGCCGCGCTTGGGGAGCCGACGACGATTTTAACGATTCCCGGAGCGTCCGTCGCGGCGATCGCGGCGACGACGGAGCTTCTTTTCGTCGGCGATTTCAACGCGGACCGTATTTGGCGGTATTCTTGGCGAACGCTCGACGCGTTGCGCGACGCCGAAAAGAAAGAAACGCCTCCCGATTGCGAAATCGGCGCGCCGGACGGCGGACTTCTTTATCCCGGTTTTCGTCCGGCGACGGAGCCGTATATGAGCGTCGTTTATTCGCCGACGACGAACGAGATTGTCGTCGCGAACTCCGGGCTTTTCCGCGTCGATTGCTTTAACGTCGATTCCGGCGTTTGGAACGCGGCGTCTTCCTGGGTGAAAACGCCCGGTATGGAGCGCGCGTTTGCGGGAGCGGCGAACCCGGTCGCGCTCGTCGTTTCGCCAAACGGCTGGATTGCGACCGCCGAAGCCGGGAAAATTGACGTCGCGACGGGGAAAAAGTCGCCGTTGCAAATTTTCGACGCGAAGAGCGGAAACTGGGTCGCCGAAATTTTAGTCGGCGCGCCGTCGGAAAACGAAACGCGCGTCGCGTCGCCGATCGGATTGGCGTTGAGCGAAGACGGACGGCGAATTTTCGCGTTGAAATCGAACGGCGAAGTCGAGATTTACGCGAATCGGTAAAACGAGCGAGCGGGCGGTTTGAGCGGTTCGACCGCGAACTTGGCGCCGCGCGACGAACAACGAAAAGACCGCGAAGATTTTTCCAACGTTGGAGAAGTCTTCGCGGTCTTTTTTGCGTTGTTGGAACGTTCGAGAAACGTTGTCGACGTTGGAATAGGGGAAATAGAGGGAATAGGGGAAAATGGGGAAAACAAGGGGGTAAGGAAAACGAGGGGATGCGCGGAGGGGTTAGCGCGTCCAACGAGGCGAGCGTTTTTCGAGAAACGCGGCGATTCCTTCGCGCCCGGCGCTCGATTCCCAAGCGCGGCAATGCTCGAGCCAACCGGCGCGAATTTCGGCGTCGGGCGGGAGAAGCGCGGCGTTGAAAAGTCGTTTGGCGGTCGCGAGGGAACGCGGTTCGTTGTCGAGCAAACGAGCGACGGCGTCGGCGACCGTCGCGTCGAAAGCGTCCGGTTCGACGAGCGTTTGAACGAGTCCGACGTCGGCGGCGCGAGGGGCGGCGAAGGGCGCGGCGGTCAAAACGAACTCTTGAAGCGCGGCGAGCGGAAGTTTTCGGCGCAAAAACGGGAAGAGAAGGCTCGGCGAAAGACCGCGTTTCGTTTCGGTGAAGACGGCGCGGAAGGTCGAGTCGGCGACGACGAAGTCGCAAGCGGAAACGAGTCCGGCTCCTCCGCCGCAAGCCGCGCCGCGAACCGCCGCGACGACCGGTTGCGGCGTCAAACGGATTTGGCGCAAAAGTTCCAACACAAGGCGCGGCGCGACTTGGAAACGCGGGAAAGTCGACGGAAAGTCGGCGGCAAGGAGCGTTGCGAACGGTTGCGCGGCGAGGTCGAGCGGCTCGGCGCCGCGGTCGGCGTTCGCGGAGACGTCGGCTTCGACGGCGCGAACGCGAAAATCGTCGAGGTCGAGCGCGTCGGCTCGGAGCGTTTCGAGCGGAATCGGCGCGCCGTTCGTCGCTTCGTCGAGGTCGAGGCCGGCGCAAAAATGTCGGCCGGCGCCGCGCAAGACGACGAGTCGCGTCGAATTGTCGGCGGCGATTTGGCGCAATTCGACGAGAAGGCGGCGCAACAGCTCGAACGAAAGCGCGTTGCAACGCTCCGGGCGGTTCAGCGTCAACGTCGCGACGCCGCGTTCGTCGTCGGTTCGCGTTAACGGAGCGGGAAAATTAGGCGAATTGGAGGAAATAGGAAGGGCGGTCATTGGAATTGCGCGGGGTTGGCGAAGTTCGGGGGAACGTCGACGGGAAAATTTTCGGCGGTCGACGGCGGTTCCGGGAGCGCGTCGGCGTTTAAACCGAGTCGAGCGCGCGGGTGCGATTTCTCGTAAATTGCGCGCAACGACGCCGTCGAGACGTGCGTGTAGATTTGCGTTGTAACGATGTTTTTGTGTCCCAAAAGCTCCTGAATGGAACGAATATCGGCGCCGGAGTCGAGGAGGTGCGTCGCGAAACAGTGTCGAAGGGTGTGCGGCGACGCCTTCGAGTCGAGCCCGGTTTCTTGCAGGTAAGCGTCGAGTTTGCGCCCGATGCTGCGAACGTTGAGCCGACCGCCGTTTTTGTTGATGAAAATCGGTTCGGCGAGGAACGCTTCCCAACGTCGCCGCGACGCCGGGTTTTGAAAGTCGACGAAAGGGACGTTCGGAGCGTTCGGAGCGTTCGACGCGGAAGAATCGTCGGGAGCGTTCGGAGCGTTCGACGCGGAAGAATCGTCGCCTTTGAGGGCGGAAACGGCGGGATTGGGCAAGCTGGTTAAGGCGGCGAAATTGGTCGACGCGAGTAAGTTGGCGAGGTTGGGGAGACGGGGAAGCGGCGAGTTGGACGCCGAGCGAACGAAAAGGGCGACGAACGCGCGTTCTTCGTTCGACGGCGGCGACGCTTCGGCAAAATGGTCGCGGTTGCGACGCCCGCGCTCCGCCGAAGCGACGCTGAGGTAACGTCGCGACGTTAACAACTAGCGGAGAATCGCCTCTTTCGCGAAGGAACCCAAAAACGCGAAACGTTCGCGGCGGCCCTTCCCGCGAATTTTGACGAGATCCTCGTCGAGAACGACGTCGGAAAAGTTGAGGCCGACAAGTTCGCTAACGCGCAGCCCCGCCGAGTAAATCGTTTCGAGAATCGCCCGGTCGCGGAGCCCGAGCGGGTCGTCCTCCGGGGGCGCGGAAAGGAGGCGCAGGACGTCGTCGCTCGACATCACCCGAGGAAGAGGGCGGCGACCGCGCGGATTGCGGAGCGCCGCCGCCGGATTTTCGACCGCCCAACCTTCGCGCTCGCCGAATTTATAAAAACCGCGCAACGACGCTAAACGTCGGGAAATCGTCGCTTTAGAGTAAGCGGCCTCCCGCATCGCCGAAAGATAGCCGCGCAGTTCGAGAACCGAAACTTGGTCCGGACGCGGACAAACGCCGTCGCGGGCGGCAAGTTCGTACTCGAGCCAAGCCTCCAAGTCTTCGCGGTAACTTTTGATCGTATAATCGGAAAAGTTGCGCTCGACGGCTAAGTAGCGGAGAAAACGAACGATCGGGACGCGCAGATTTCTTTCGTTGGACGGCGGAGTCGGCATTGCGAACGTCGCTCAAAAAAAACGCGGCGGTCGAAAACGTTTCGACGCGCCGCAGACGCATAAAATGGGGAACGAAGGCTGTTTGGAAAAAAAGTCGAGGAATACGCCGGAACGCGGCGCGAACAAAACGACCGTTTAGTCTTCAATTTTCAATTCGAGTTCGTCCAAGGACGCGTTTTCTTTTTTCGACGCGAGCAAGGTCGCGACTTCGTTGCGTTGCGCTTTGCGACGAAGTTTTTGGCTCAAAACGGCGGCGTCGTACCAGCTGAAACTCAGTTCCGGGTCGGAGGCGTAACGCCCGAAGGTGCGAAGCATTTCGGTTTGATTCGAGTCTTTATAAAGAAAAACGTAACGTTCTTTACCTTTGACGAGCGCTAAAACGTTGACTTCTTGGTTCATTGGACGCGCCTCTATCGACGGCGACGTTCGGCGAAGGAACGTCGCAATTGGGGTTCGGGGTTCAGGGGGGGGAAGGGAAGCGGAGGGCGCCGCGAAACGTCGTTTTTTCCGAGCGTCGCGCCGCGTTTGACCTCCGTTACTTAGTTATATCGACCGCCGCCGCGAAAACTTGACTGAAAAATCGGCGAGAAAAAACGCTTTTTTTCTTTTGTCGTTGAACCGACGCGGAAAGGGGCGACGACGATTATTGGTTTGAGATCGCTTTTTCGACGCGTTTTTTTACGGCGAGCGGGAAACGGGGAAGAAAAAGCGAAGAATCGGCGATTTTTTGACGTTTTATAGGAAACGCGCCGCGTCGACTTTGCCGATTTAGAAAAAAACGGCGTTAAGCGGAAGCCGCGAGACGAGAGAAGGGCGCGTTCGAAGGAGCCGAGAAAAGGACGCGTTGAAAAGACGGCGAAGAAAGAACGAGGAACTTGATGGGGAGCGTGTTGCGAATTTTGACGGTCGGCGACGTCGTCGGCAAACCGGGACGCGATATTTTGATTCAACGAACGCGGGAAATTCGCGAACGCTTTAAGCTCGATTTGGTCGTCGTCAACGCCGAAAACGCGGCGGGCGGCTCCGGATTGACGCCGGAGATTTACAAGGCGATCGTTGAAAACGGCGTCGACTGCGTTACGCTCGGCGATCACGCGTTTCGGCAAAAGGCGGTCTTCTCGATTTTGAACTCCGACGACCCGCGAATCGTTCGGCCCGGCAATTATCCGCCGGAAGCGCCCGGGCGCGGTTGGACGGTTTTGGAAGTCCCGGCGACCGCGGAGCGTCCGGCCGTTCGCGTCGCGGTTTTCGCGCTCTTGGGACGCGTCTTTATGCAGCCGATCGACTGCCCGTTGCGAGCCGCCGATAAGATTTTGGATAAAATTCCCGCCGACGTTCGCGTTCGTATTCTCGACTTTCACGCCGAAGCGACGAGCGAAAAACAGACGATGGGGCGTTACCTCGACGGGCGCGTCTCCGCCGTTCTCGGGACGCACACGCACGTCGCGACCGCCGACGAAACGATTTTGCCCGGCGGAACCGCGTTTCAGTGCGATATTGGGATGACCGGCCCCTTCGACGGCGTTATCGGACGGCGTTACGACCGCGTTTTGGAGACGACGAAAACGTTCCGACCGACCGTTTTCGAGGTCGCGACCGGGGACGTTCGGCTCAACGGAACGATCGTCGACGTCGATACGGCGACCGGGAAAGCGGTAAAAATCGAACGCCTCGTCTTCCGCGCCAACGATTGATGGCGAGAAAATAGGCGAAATAAGTAAAAAACGCGACGGTTTCGAGCGAGCCGTCGCGTTTTTTGAGCGTTAATTTAGGAAGAGCGCGTTATTTGTTGAATTTCTCGACGAACTCGACGATCGGCGTCGGGTCTTTCAGCGAGTGCGGGTGATGGTCGTTCCCCGGTTTGAGGATCAACTCGACCGGGCCGCCGACCGCTTCGTAACGCTCTTTGAAGAGTTTCGCGTTTTCCGGGAACGGAACGACGCGGTCGGAGTCGCCGCAAACAAGGAAGACGCCGACGCGAGCCGCCGCCATCTTCTTTTGGCCGTCGGCGTTGTCGATCGGGTTGAGCGCGTAACGCATCGCTTCTTCTTGCGTCAGCTCGTAACTTTGCAGGACGGAGTTCCAGTCGCCGTCGCTGCGCTTGCCGTTCCCGTAACCGCCGGGCCAACTTTTGAAGTCGAGAACCGGGTTGTCGATGTAAATCGTCGCGACCTGCTCCGGATAAACCATCGCCCAGTTGACGGTGTAAAGGCCGCCGCGGCTCATCCCTTCGAGGTTCGTTTTTTTGGCGAAACCAAACTCTTTCGTCAAATAAAGGTAGAAATCTTGCCAAAGCGCGACCGATTTCGGCGACCCCATCAGCGGCGCGGAGTCGACGTAAGCGACGGCGTAACCGCGGGTTAACATCGCGACGTCAAACTGCGGTTCGTGTCCGAAAAAGCGAGCGCGCCAAATCCAAGGCTTGCCGGGCGCCGCTTCTTTCGGGAAGACGAGCTTCGCGGCGCGCCCTTGGAATTGGAAGTCGTTGCATTGGAAGCCGTTCCACTGGCCGACTTGGCCGGGAAAGGTCGAAACCGGCGCGGCGCTTGCGTCTTGCGCGGAGGTTTGCGGCGTCGAGCAGAGGGCGGTCGCGGCGGTCAACGCGGCGAAGATTAACGACGTAAAAAATTGTTTGCGGTTCATAAAAGCGCTTTCGTAACGAGGACGAACGGGAAAACGGGCGCGGCGAACGCAAAAAAGCGAGCCCGGCGAACGGAACTCGCTTATTATATCGCGGCGCGAGGGCGGCGTCAAATTTTTTCGACTAAAAACGTCAAAAACAAAACGCGCCGGCCCTTCGCAAAGGAAACGTCGGCGCGCTAAATTTAACGCTGAAAAACGGTTAAACGGCGATTATTTTTTCGCGTCGGCCTTTTTATATTGCTCTTTCAGGACGGCGTAATCGATCGCGGAGAGCGTCCCCGGCGGGTCGACCTTGCTGTTTTTCAGGCCCGGGAACGGCCAGTCGAAGTTGGCGAAAACCATCTTATCGCCGAAACGGCAGGCTTCGCAAGGTTGGTCGAGAAGACCGTCCATCCCGTCGTTGTCGCCGTTGAGCAAAACGATTTGCGGCGCGATTTTTTGCCCCTTGGCGACCGGCGCGAACGCCCAAACGGCGTTGTTGCAAGAGTCGTTGATCAGAACGCGGTCGGCTTCGGCGTCGTAAAGCATTCCGTCGCAGCATTCGAGACGAACGCCTTTGAACGCGTCGAAATCGACGGCGGTTTGCTTCGTCGCGTCGAAAACGACGACTTCTTCGCCGCGCGGATAAGAGCCGTCGGCGTTCGGGTAAACGGCGTAAACGAAGCCGTTGCCGAAGTTGCCGAACCAAACGACGCCGTTTTTGTCGACCGCGAGACCGTCCGCGCCGGTATTGTCGCCGCGACCGAGTTTGACGACTTTCGGCGCCGCCAAGCAACGCGGATCGTCCGGAGTCGCCGAAACTTTGATCGGCGCGGCGCCGTCGCGGCCCGCTTTCGTCGCTTCTTTAGCGTCGATCATAAAGAGGCCGCCGGAACCGATATTCCCGTTCGTCCCGTCTTCGAGGTCGAAGCAGGAGTCGGTGTAGAACATTTTGTCGCCGCTCCAAACGATCCCGTTCGCGAGCTTGCACCCTTCGACGACCGTTTGCACTTCGCCGGTCGGCTTGCCGTCTTTGAAAACGACGCGCAAAATGCGGGATTGGAAGTCTTTAGAATGGAAATATTGGTTGTCGCAGACGTAAAGGTCGCCGTCCGGGCCGAAGTCGAGCCCCATCGGGCCGCATTGGCCGGTCGATTCGAGGATCGGATAGTCGAGAACCTTCTTAAAGGACCCGTCTTGCGCGACGGCGACGAGGTAACCGCCCTGCGTCGAGTCGGCTTTCTTCATGTCGGCGTCCATCCGACCGAAGTTCGGGACGTTCAGGTAAAGAACGCTCGGGTCGAAATCGGCGACCGTCATTCCGTCCGGCGTGTAGTTGGCGGCGCCGAGGTCGGAGAAGAGGGTCGTTTTCGGTTCGGCGGCCGTCGCGAGGGCGCCGCAAAGAAGAACGCTCGTCGAAAGAGCGAGAGTCGTTTTCGAAATTTTCATCGTTGAATCCTCTTAAAGGTTGTCGCGCCGACGTTTCCGCGAACGAAAACGCCGGAAAATAAAAGCGAAAAAACGTTTCAAGGGAAAAATAAAAGGGGAAAACGTCGGAGCGGAAAACGCCCGCTCCGACGCGGTTTTTAACGTTTTTAACGGCGGTTAACCGAAACGCCCGTCATTCGAGCGTCGGAACGACGACTTCGCCGCGACGTTGCGCGTCGAGCGTTTCCAGTTCGTAAGCGCCGAAGAAGTCGCAGTTGTTGTCCATCCAAAGGGCGAGCGCGTGTTTTTCCTCGTCGGAAAGTTGCACGTCGTGATGGCCCTCTTGCAGAACTTGCCAAAGTCGCGAACGGTTGGCGCCGAATTGGCCCGGGAAGGTGCGCGCCGGAGCGAAGCTGTTCCAAGCGCCGCCGTGCGACGGTTGCTCTTTCATCGGGGCGCTCGGGGCGTTGTTTCCGTTTCCGGCGACGTAAACGTAAGGACGCAGGTTAAAGTACGACGTCGTAAAGTATTGGCCTTCCGGGCCGCGACCGAGTTCGAACGTTTCGCCGGTTTTCGCCTTTTCGGCGTGGCAGTCGACGCAATGACGGTCGAGAATCGGCTGCACCAAACGCGGGAAATTGAACGGGTTCGAACCGGGAACGTCCGGCTTGATTTGCGACGGCTCCCGTTGGAACGCAAGGGGCGCGGCGACGTCGGCGTTTTGCGCGGTATTGTGCCGCCCTTCGTGACAACCGAGGCAGGTCAGCGTTTCGCCCGGATGAACGTAAGCGGCGCTCCGCATCGTTTGAACCGCGACGCCGTTTTCGTCCAACGCTTGGAAGTAGAACGGGACGCCGGTCGGCGCTTCGAAACGCGCGCTCCCGTCTTCCTCGACCGGAACCGTGCCGAGAACCTTGCGGGCGCCGTTTTCGCCGGCGTAACCGATCCAAGGCCAGTTCGCGTTCACCGTCGTTTTCGGGAGAACTTGAACGACGCGCAACTCCTTAATTTTCGTCCCTTCCGGGAACGGGCGGTTGGTCTTGTACACGTCGACGACGCCGACGGTCGCGGTCTTGGGGAGTTCCGCCGGAATCTCGAAACGGTCTTTTTGCGCTTCCGGAATCCCGACGAGCGTTTGGTGCGGAACGACCGGCGGAACCGGGCGCGTCTCGACCGCTCGCGGCCATTGGCAGCTGATTTTTTCGTCGCGGTGCAGGAGAACCTTGTTCCCGAACGCGTCGAGGAGGTAAAGCCCGTATTTGTTTTCTTCCCCCTTGGCCGAACCGCTGAACGCGTCGTAAACGACGAGGAAGAAGTCTTCGCTGAGCGGGTAAGGTTGGCCGAAGTTGTGCGGCGGGCCGTGAGCGCCGATCTCCGCTTCCGGGAAGAGCTGTTCCGGCGTGATTCGTTGAATCGGGCCCATCGGGTCGCCGCCGTTTTCGTCGTCTTCGGCGGTCGGGTCGATAAGGATAACGGAACCGAAGTGTTGCGTGTGGTGCCCGGACGCCGTCGCGGAGAAGAGGACGGAGTCGGGAACTTGGTTCAGCGTCGTTTCAAAGTGCGGGCGCGAGCGTTCGTTTTCGGAGTAATTCCCCTGAATCGCGCGAGCGTCGCGACCGTCCGGGAACGTAACCCAAGGATGGTGCGCTTGGTTGAACCCGCGGTCGACGTAATCCCAACGAGTGTAAACGATCATCCCGTTGGCGTCGACGGTCGGCGCCCATTCGTTCGTTTCGTGAACGCTAAGCGCAACGATATCGCTTCCGTCCGGGTTCATCGAGTGGAGCGTGTAACTCGGGCAAGGGCGCGCGTGGCAGCGACCGTAACCGCCGCGACGTTCCGAGATAAAGACGATTCGACCGTTCGGCATAAGGTAAGGATCGAAGTCGTTCCAAGGGCCGTCGGTCAGTTGAACGAGGTCGGTTCCGTCGATGTTGACGCGGAAAAGGTGGTAACAGTTGTCTTCCGTCCAAACGTAAGAATGGCGCTCCGACGACGCGTCGGCGGCGGCGAAGTAAATCGTTTTGCCGTCGTAAGTCAAGTGCGGCGAGAGGAAGCCCCAACTCGAGTCGAGCTTGCGCCCCTTCAAGCGACCGTTCGAAACGACCGCGTTTTCGAGGACGTTAACGACTTCCGGCTTCTCCGAAAAAGCGTTTTTCAGGACGTAAAGGCCGCCGCCCGGGCGCGCGTGGAAACCGAAGAACTGGTCGCACATGTGGTTCCCTTGCTTCTCCGGCTCCGGATTGTAGTGGCGTTTGATGAAGAGAATATCGTCGAACGAAAGGAGCGGGTTTTTCAGCGCGACGGAGCGGCGGATCTTAACCGCTTCCGCGAAAAGGCTTTGGCGTTCCGCTTTTTGTTCGACCGGCGTCGCTTCGGCGCGTTTTTTGAGGTCGGCGAGCGTCGCGACGTCGGCGGCGAGTTCCTTTTCGTCGAGCGTTTCGAGGAGCGCTTCGACGAGGCGGTCGATTCGGCGCAACGCGACGTCGAGCGGGTCGCGGTCGGTCTTGAGAATCGTCGAGGCCGGGTCGCGGGCGTCCTTGGCGACGTAATCGCTCGTCGGCCCGGCGGCGATTTGTTGGGTCAGCGAAAGAAATTCGCGCGCCGCTTCGAGCGTTTGCGGGTCGGTTTTTTCGTCGTAAATTTTACCGTCGGCGCCGACGAAGAGCGGGCGAACGATTTCGAGTTCGTCGGCTTGCTCCGCCGCGACTTCGAACCGGGCGTCGCCGTAAACCGCGTGGTCGTGGGCGTAACCTTCCGTGCCGGTATCGAGTTCGAGAAGGAGCGTCGATTTGCCGGTCAGGTCGAGTTCGCAAACTTTCGCCGCTTCGTTCCCCTTCATAAAACCGCTGCGCCAAGCGAGGCGACCGTCGACGAACGCGAGAAACTCCATATGGCCCTGGCCGTTCGTTTCGTCGGCGATTCCGACTTCGGTTGTAAAACGAACCGGGCCGCTTTTCGGAAGACGAACGACGAGACGGCCCGGCGAGTGCGAGCCGACGCCGCGTTCGAAGGTTTTTCCGGCGACGATCAGCGGATTGCCGTCGACCGTTTTGCCGTCTTGGGCGGCTTTGTAACCGCATTCGACGGCGCTCAAATCGAGGTCGTCGAGGTAAACGGTCGTCTTACCGTCGTTTGCGAAGCCGGTCGCGGCGGCGCTTCCGACGACGAGGGCGAGTAAAAAAGCGGGGAGGCGCATAAAGTTTCTCCGAGGACGCGAGAGGTCGAACGCCGTTTGAGGCGGAACGGGGCGGCCCGCGTCGGTTGACGAGTAGAGCGAAGGTTGCAATAAAACGGGCGCGGCGCGAAACGCTTGACGTCGACAGTTCGCCGCAATTTGTTGATATTGTAACATTTCGGGCGCCCGGCGTCAAGGAAAAGCGGACGCGAAAACCAATTTTGCGCGTTTGGACGTCGATTTTGCGGGTTGGGAGATTTGGGCAAAGCGGCGGCGGTTTAATCGTCCGAAATTTCGATTCAGAAGCGGATCCGGCGTCTTGCGCGAACCGTTCCGCTTCCGAACCGGCGTCGACGGCAAACGTCGGCGCGTTTAAAGGTTGGCGTCGTTGAAACCGTCGTCGAAGTAGGGATCGTAATAGACGTCGCGTTCGTCGTCGAGGGGAACGGGGGGGAGGGGCGCGCGATCGTCGTCGAGGGCGTCGGCGATTTGGAACCGGATTCCGGCGGCTCGCGCGAACCGCTCCGCTTCCGAATCGGCGTCGACGATTAACGTTAACGCTTTGGAAGCGGGGGACTCAAAAGGAGAAGAGGAAGCGGAAAACGCGGTTTCGTCGATTTTTTTAACGCTCGCCGGAATACGAACTTCTTCAAGGGCCGAGCAGGCGGCGACGATCGTCCGAGCGATTTGGCGAAGGCCCGACGGAAAATCGAGTCGGGTTAAGTTGGAACAGTGGGAAAAAGCGAAATCGTCGACGTTTCGAAGAGTTGCCGGGAAAAGGATTTCCGTCAGCCGCGTCGCATGCGAGAACGCGAAGAGACCGACGCGCTCGACGCCGTCCGGAACGCGATAAACGGTCGCGTCTTTACCGCCCGGGAACGCGCGAAGCGCTTTCAGTCGCGCGTCGAAAAGAACGCCGTCGACGCTTTCAAAGAACGGATGCGCCGGGTCGACGTTAAATTGGGTAAAACGCGGACATTCGGCGAACGCGGAACCGTCGACCCAGTCAAGGTTCGCCGGGAGAAGGATTTCGGTCAAGCCGTCGCAACCGAAAAAGGCTTGGTATTCGACGCGTTTAAGGCTTGGCGGCAAGCGAACTTCGACGAGCCGCTTAGCCTGGGCGAACGCTTCGCAGCCGATTGTCTCGACGCCGTCCGGAACGCGATAAACGGTCGCGTCTTTATCGGCGGGATAGAGGAGGAGCGTTTTCATTTCCGCGTCGAATAGGACGCCGTCGACGCTCTTAAAGCGCGTGTTTTCCGGCGAAACGTCGACGTTTTGCAACGCGTCGCAACGCTCGAACGCGTAGTCGCCGATTTCGCGAACGCTCGCCGGGATAACGACTTGCGTCAGCGCCGAGCAATACGCGAACGCGCTTTCGCCGATCGTTTCGACGCTTTCCGGGATGACGACTTGCGTCAGCGCCGAGCAATGCTCGAACGCGCTTTCTCCGATCGTTCCGACGCCTTCCGGGATG
>JAFYVO010000404.1 GCA_017549085.1 Thermoguttaceae bacterium | reverse complement strand
GATTACCCGAGTTGGGGCTATATGATCGAGAAGGGCGCCACCACGATTTGGGAACTTTGGAACGGCGACACGGCGGATCCGGCGATGAACAGCGGCAACCACGTGATGCTCGTCGGCGACCTCGGCGTCTGGTTCTACGAGTACCTCGCGGGGATTAAAGCCGACGAAAATTCGCTCGGTTTCAAACGGATCGTTATGCGTCCTAACGTCGTCGGCGACTTGACTTACGTCAGCGCGAAACACGACTCGCCGCGCGGCCTGATCGTCAGCGATTGGAAGCTCGACGAGAACGGAACGTTCGTTTGGAGCGTCGCGGTTCCGCCGAACACGACCGCGCTCGTTTCCGTTCCGACGACGAAACCGGAATCGCTAAACGTCCGTTCGACGCGACTTAAGATCGTGCCGCCGGAAGCCGGTGAAATTCGTCCGGTCAAATACGAGCGGATTTTTGCGCCGTACGACGTCGCGTCGTTGAAGAAAACGACGACGGAAGGGCGCGTCGAGTTCGAACTCGGCTCCGGGTTTTACGAAATTACCGCCGAGTTGCAACGTTAGTAAACGTTTGACTTAGCGGTTTTTTAACGAGACGGCGCGGCGTTGGAAACGACGTCGCGTCGTCCTTTTGTTTTTTGCCTTGAAAATGGAATCGATGACCTCGACGAAGTATCGCTATTTGTTTTTGTTTTTTCTAACGACCGTAATTTGGGGGTTTGGGTTCCTCGTCGTTAAAAATTTGACGAACCGCGAAACGCCGGTTTACTTCATTTTGACCGGACGTTTTGTTTTGGGCGCCACGACGTTGTGCCTTTGTCGCAAGTTGGCGAAATCGCCGAAGTTGTGCGCGAAAGAAGCGCGGCGCGGCGCGATTTGCGGAACTGTTCTTTTTGCGGCGTTCGCGACGCAAACTTGGGGGACGACGATGACGACGCCCGCTAAAAACGGAATGCTCACCGGGACTTACGTTCTTTTCGTTCCGCTTTTTTTGACGGCGATGGAGCGTAAAATTCGCTTGCGACCCATTGTCGACGCGGCGATTTGTTCGGTCGGGCTTTTTATTTTTTTTGAGGTTTATCGCGATACGACAGCGTTTAATATGGGCGCGTTTTTTTCGTTGGTTTCCGGCGTTTTTTTCGCGGTGCATTTCCTTGCGACCGAACGACTTGCGTCGCGCTCCGATCCGTTGAACTCGGCTGTTTCGCAGCTGGCGACGGTCGCGGTTTGGGCGATACTTTTTTCGGCGTTGTTCGAACGCGATAAAATCGATTTCGCAACGATTGCGACGCCGCGAAGCGCGCTTGAGTTTCTTTACCTTGGCGCTATTTCGACCGGGTTCGCGTATTGGTCGCAAGTTCTTGCGCAGTCGAAACTTGAATCGACGGTTATTTCGGTCGTCGCGTGTTTGGAGTCGATTTTCGCGGTCGTTTTTTCGATAATCTTCGGGTACGAAACGATTTCCGTCGGGATTGTCGTCGGTTCGCTTATCGTTCTCGTCGCGACGGCGCGTTCGGCGGCGGCCCCGTTGCCCGGCGAAGAGAAGATGAAAGACGAAAACGCGGGAGAGAAAATAGCGTAATGTATTGAAGAATATTTGTTTACGTCGCGTTTGCCGGCGGCGAAAGAGCAAAAAAAAAAGCCGCCGACGTCGAGATTTTCAGCGTCGGCGGCTCTTTGCGTTTAGCGTAAAGCGTTAATTGTTAGCGGTTGCGGCGCTTTCGATTTTAACTTTTTTATCGCGGGAAGCGGCTTCGCGGAGCATATTGCGCGTGTTGTGGCAACGTAAAATGTGTTCGTACAAGCCGATCCAGCTTTTTTCTTTTTTCGGGTCGCGGCGGTAACACGGGTCGGCGTCTTCGAGAGCGCGTTCTTCGCCGACGAAACGACCGCCGTCGGGGTCGCCGCCGAGGTTGCGCGGGTAGCCTTGACGGTCTTCGAGCGCCCATTGAAGGGAATGCAACCACTCGTGCAGCATCGGTTCGCCGTCCGGTTCGTGCGACGCGGAGCCGGTTTCCCAGTTGAAGGAAATGTAGGTGGCGCCGCGAGTTACGGGCGCCCATTCGCCGATCGCGCCGCCGAAAAGGAGGAGCGGAATATCGTCGTTTTTCACGTCGGCGGGCGCGGTTCCGCCGGTTTTGACGAACGTCATAATCGTATCCGTCGAATTGACGGGGATTTCCGGCAGGAGCGGAATGATTTCGGCGGCGCCGGGCCAATAACGCCCGTTGATATCGTCCATCGCCGTCGCGGTTTTTTCGACGACTTCGAACGTCCATTCGATGCGGAGCCAACCGTCCGAATATTTTTCGACGAACGCGGCGAAACCGGCCATTCCGCGGCGAATGCGCTCAACCTCTTCGTCGTCGTAAACGTATTGGGCGCGGCGGGTTGCGTCGCCTTCTTGCCAAGTAAAGTCGAGCGAGCGAACAACAAAAGCGCGCACTTTCCAAACGCCCGCTTTCGCCGGGTCGCGGTTCGGCGCTACTTTTTGACGCAAAACGTCGAATTTACCGCGCAGGAGTTGACGCGTCGCGTCGTCGGTCGGCGTCGTTTCGTAAATCGTTTCGGCGAGCTGGAGCGCGTCGTCCCAAAGTTCCGCTTTTTCAAGACGTTCGACTTCGGCGAGTTGCTCGGCTTGCGTCGGCGACTTAGCGTCGTCGGCGACGGAAAGGGCGGGGCAACCGACTAACGCGGCGGCGAAAAGTAACGAACGTCCGAAATTAGGGAGCGAACGGAACGGCGAAAAAAGCGGAAAAGTCAATGAACAAACTCCTTAAAGTGCAATGCTTAAAGGCGGTTGGAGAAAAACGCGACGCTCGACGGCAA
>JAFYVO010000403.1 GCA_017549085.1 Thermoguttaceae bacterium | reverse complement strand
GAGGAAACCGCGAGCGACCGCCGCGACGTTGCCGTTCGAAAGTTTGACGCCCTTCGGCTTGCCGGTCGAGCCGGAAGTGAAGATGATCGCCCACGTTTCGGACGCGGGAATGTTGCGCAGGCGCACCTTCAAGCGCAACAACATCTTCGGAAGGAGCGCGGCGTCGAAGGCGGCGAAAAGTTTGTCGGCGAGCGTCGCTTTTTTCGCGACGTCTTCTAAAAACTCGATTTTTTAGTCGAATTTGAGGTTAGGGAAACGCTCCAACACCTTGCGCGTCGTCAAGATACGACGCACTTCGGCGAGACGGCAGCAGTAATTGAGGACCTCCGAGCCGAACGTGTAATTCAGGTTGACGGCGACGCGACGGTCGAGCGCGAGCGCCGCGTTCGCGATGCAGCCGCCGACCGACGTCGGGAGAAGAAGACCGACGTTTTTCTCGTTGCGTTCCAACACTTTACGACGAAGGAAACGGCGCGCGACAAGGGTTCGAATCAGGAAGGAACGGCCCGAGAGTTCGACGCCGGTTCCGTCCGCGACAAGGAGTCGCCCGCCCGACGCTCGGCAAACGTCGATGAGGCGGCGTTGCGGCGCTTGCAGGCGGCGGTTCGTGCGCTCGCCCGCGTCGAAACCGAGTTCCGCGACCGTTTGCTCGACTTTCTGCGCCGTCGTCGGGGCGAAAACGGGGGAACCGAACGCAAGGAAAAGCCGCTCTTCCAAGCGTTTAGGTCGCCAACGCATCTTGGCGCCGTCGGCGAAAGTGAACGCGCTTCCGAAAAAACCGCCGATAAAAAACGGAACGATCGGAATCGGTTGCGCCGCGCCTTCGACGAACGATAAAAACTCGTCGTTAAACGGTTTAAGGCGGCCGGAACGCGTCATATCGCCTTCCGGGAAGACGCAAACGAGGCCGCCGTCGGCGAGGATTTGACGGACGCGGGAACGGAGCGCGTCGCCGGTTTCGCTTAACACGTCGAAGAAGCCGAAACGCCGAGCGACTTCGACCGGAAAGCAACGACGCGATTTTTCCGGCGAAACGACAAAAGTAACGCGACGCTTAAACCGCGACGCAATAAGGAGTTCGTCCAAGTAACCGACGCTGTTGACGACAAGGAGCGCGGCGCCTTCCGGGACGCGGTCGACGTCGAAAAATTGCGGGCGGTAAACCAAAAAGAAGAACAGACGCGAAAACGCTCGACGCAACGAAAATAACGCGACGGAAAATAGCGAAAAAATGACGAACGTTTTGACGAACGGAGCGGCGACGCTAGATAAAATCAACGCGGCAACTTTAAGCATCGGAAGGAGATAGGGCGTCGTCGCGGAATTCGACGGGGCGCGACCGACAAAGCGTCGCCGAGCGAATAAGCGCGAACGCCTTCGAAAAAAGGGCGATAAAATAAAAAACGAAAACGACGTCTCGACGCGAAACGTCGCTTTCGTTCGGAAGTTTAATTAGCGAACGGACTTAACGCCCGTTCGAAATCGGTTGGCTCGCGCCGATTCGGTCAAGCGACTTAAACGAAATCGGCGCGTTCGGCTTCCAAGGAAGTCGGCGCTCAGTCGAGCGGTTTGAAGACGAAACCGGTGATCAACTTCGGATAGAAGTAGGTGCTCTTGGCCGGCATGCGTTCGCGAACCAAGCTCAGCTCTTGGATTTGCGCGACGGTCGCCGGGGAAACGAGCGCGGCCAGCGGGAATTCGTCCGCCTTATTTTCAAGGTTTTCAACGACTTCCGCGACTTCGTGGACGTACTTCGGTTTGTCGTGCCCTTCGAGACCGAGGAGCGTGTCGATCACCAAGCGGTGAAGGACGGCGACGCCGAGCGCGCGCCATTCCGGTTGACGTTCCGCCGCGACTTCGTCCATCTTGGCGCGACCGGCTTCCGTTTGGCGAATCAGGCTCCACTTGCGGTCTTTGCCGGTGTAGAGGGCCATCGTGCCTTGGTCTTCTTGCATTTCGATCATCGTCCACGCTTTCGCCGCGGCGGCCGGGCCTTCGCCGACCGTCGTGATCGCGAACGAATCGCCGAGAAGCGCGAAGAGGTCTTCTTGCGAGAATTCTTTGACGTTGCGGAAGAGGCGGTGCGTCGGGAGAACGATCAGCCCCGGGTCTTCCATCGCGACGCAAACCATCAAGACGTGGTTCGCCGGGTGGTCGGTCGTGAGCAAACCTTGTTCGCGCACTTGTTTGCGGTAGTTGCACGCCGTTTCGTAACGGTGATGGCCGTCCGCGATGAAGATCGGTTTCGGCCCCATCATTTCGACGACTTTCGCGACGACTTCTTGATCGTCGACGACCCACATGCGGTGGATAACGCCGAGGTGGTCGGTCGCTTCGAGCGGCGTCAGGTTGAGCGTCGCTTCTTCGAGGAGGTTTTGAACTTCGTTCTTTTCGTCCGGATAGAGACCGAAGATTTGGCTGAAGTTCGTTTTGCACGCGGTCGTCAGCATCAAGCGGTCGAGTTTCGGGCCGCTCATCGTGATTTCGTGCGGGAAGACCATCCCTTCGCCGAACGGAACCGCTTCGCAACCGCACATAAAGCCTTTGCGCGTATATTCTTTGCCGTTCGCCGTGAAGACTTCGTGATAGACGTAAATCGCCGGTTTCGAGTCTTTTTGGAGGACGCCTTCTTCCTTCCAGTTTTTGAGTTCGCGCGCGCTGCGGGTGTAGCGGTTGTTTTGCTCG
>JAFYVO010000402.1 GCA_017549085.1 Thermoguttaceae bacterium | reverse complement strand
GGCGCCGGCGTCGATTAACGCTTGAATTAGTTCGAGATACGGCGCCTGCTCTTCGGGCCCTTTGTAATCCCAAGGGCCGTAGTCGATAATGAGCTTGACGATCGTTCGCCCTCGACCGGCGTACTGCGTATGCGGACCGATGCGATAACTTCGCAACACGTCGAGCGCGTCGTCGACGGAGTAGGGCGCGCCGTCGTTACGCGCTTGGTCGATAAGATTGTCGATTTTTCCCAGCGCTTCTTGCGCGGTCGCGAGCGTTACTTTTTTCAGCGGTTTTTGTTCGGTCATCGTTAGTTTCTCCTTGCGGGGTAAACGGTTGCGTCGGCGGCGTTCGGCTTGCCGTCGACGGTTTGTCGTAATGCGGTGAGAAACGTCGACAAAACGTCGACAAAACGTCGACAAAACGACGAGAAAAGGAAAGAAGGGAACGCGGCGGCGCTTGTCGGGAACGACGTAAGCGCCGCCGTTAAATAGGTTGCGTCAAAACGCGTCAGTCGACGAGTTCGATTTCGACGCCTTCCGGCGCTTCGACTTGCGTCTTCAGCGAGCCGTCCGCTTGCTTGTCGCAACGAACGCGAATCGGGCCGAACGGCGTCGGAACCGCGCCTTCGACCCAATCGAGGTCGCCCAAGAACGGTTCGACGCGAGCTTTCTTAAAGCCCGGTTCGACCGGAGTTACGCCCAAAACGTGCGCGCTCAACCAAGCCGCCGGGCCCGACGCCCAACCGTGGCAGAGCGAATGACGATACCCGACGTAGCAGTGATCGCCGTAATCGCCGTGCAGACTTTTGAGCCCTTCCGGCGTCGGTTCGTCGATGCGGCCCGAGTCTTTCAGCCATTCGAGGTTAAAATCTTCCCAGAACGTCGTCGCGCCGACGTCGAGCATCGCGCCCCAATACTCGCGAACGACGTCGAGCGCCGTTTGGTCCGCGCCCCCTTCCGAAAGCGCTTCGAGCATAAAGTAACCGTAGAAGGTCGAGAAGTTTTCGCCGCCGTTCTTCGCGACCGTCGCGACGTTCGACTCGCCGTCGCGCTCGATTCCGGCCAAGAGAAGAAGCGCCGCCGCTTGCTTGTTGTCGACGTTCGAAGGCTTGTAAGAACGGACTTTAGCGGCGTATTCGAGCGCCGTTTTCTCCGTTTCCTTGTCGTCGACGATGCGCGCCATCTCGGCGACGCGGTCGAAACCGAGCGCGAAGAGGGCGTGCGTCCCGGCGTCGAGCGCGGGCCGGTTGCGGGCGGTCGGCCAGTCGAGGAACGGATTCTCGAACCCGGCGAAACCGTTGTCCGCGACGCAAGGCGTAAGTTGTTTCATCAGGCCCTTAACGTAATCCCAGTTTTCCGCGACGAGGGCCGGGTCGCCGGTGTGGCGGTAGAGGTCGCCGACGGTGATGATCCACCACAGCGAGTAGTTCGGCATCCCGTTCATCCATTTCGGGAGCGGCCAAGTTTCGCGAGCGTAGACGCCGAGCGTGTCGCGCAAGACTTTAGAGTCGCCGAAAACGCGGAGCGTCGTCATCGTTTGCGGGGCGAAGTCGCCGTACCAAACGAGGCGGTCGCGTTTAGCTCCTTCGAAGACAAAGTGTTGCATCGTCAAGAGTTGCGTGCGCGCCGCGGCGTCCCAAATCTTGTTGAGGCGTTCGTCGGAGGACTTGAAGGCGCCGATTCGCGGCAGGTCGCGGTAGATGAAGACCGCGCGGGCCGAGTCGAAGATCAGCTTCGCGTCGTCGTCGACGAGATCGATTCGGACGAAACGGAACGCCGACTCGCCGACTTCGATCGCGCCAAGCCAAGGAACGGTAACGATTTGGTCGCGCGTCGAGTGTTCGTTGACCGCGCCTTTTTCGCCCATCTCCGCCGACGCTTCGTCCGCCGACTCGCCGAAACGAACGCGAACGCGGACGGTGCGGCCAACGCTGTTTTTGCTCGGCGTCAGGTCGCGCGCCTCGATGCGGAAGGAACCGTGGATTTCGGCGCCGAAGTCGAGGAGAATCGAGCCGCCCTTCGACAGGACGCAGCCTTGCGTTTCGTCCCCCATAATCGAGGTCGACGTTTGCCCAAGCACAGGTTTCAAAAGGAGTTCCGCGTTTTTAACGCCGGTTTCGGACGTCCAAAGGACGCGTTTCGGGAGGAGATACTGACGGACGCGCTGGTCGTGAACGGCGCCGGGCGCCAAGTCGGCGGCGAAGCCTTCCGGGAGCGGAACCGTTTTGGCCGGGTCGACCGACTGCGCGAAGACGGACGGAACGCAAGCGCTCGACGCGACGAGAAGCGCGGCAAGGCGTCGTAAAATGCGGGAACGTTTCATAACGATAATTCCTTTGTTGTTGAAAATAAACGGGTTAACTCAATGAAGGTGAACGGACGCGGCGCGTGCGCCGACGAACGACGGTTCGCGGAACGAGACCGAGAACCGTCGCGTCGAGACGGACGCCGCCAACGTTCCCATTATACCAGAAACGGCGCGGGATTTCGAGCGTTTTTTCGAGATTTTTCGCCGATTCCGCCGCAGAAAAGAAAACGCGGAGAAAAGAAACCGCCGACCGCTCGCGGCGAACGAGAAACGGTCGACGGGGAAGAGCGCTTAACGGGGGTCGATATCCGGGCGGTTGAGCTTGAGGCTGCCCGCGACGCCGCTTGGTTGCGCGATGTAACGATAAACCGCTTCCGCTTCTTGGGGCGACGTCTTGTCGTTGAAGTCAAGGGCGTAAATTGCGCCGTTCCAAGTGAAGAGGAAGCGCGATGTTAGAGCGTCGCCGGTCGCGACGAAACATACGTCGTCGAGCACGCTCTTTTTCGCGTCGAGCTTCCAACGCTTTTCGCCGTCTTCCGCCAAGACGTCTAACAGACGGTCGCGGCAAGACTTAGCCGTCGGGAAATATTCGATTTGGAGCGTTGCCGTTCGCAAATCGTCCCCGACTAATTCGACGACAAAACGCTCTTGCGGCGGGCGCGGGGCTTGGATAACGATCGCGTTTTCGGGGTTTAAGCGCTGGGAAACGAGCGCGTCGCCGTTTGCGTCGGCTCGGTAACGCCGCTCGATCGACGCGACGCGAAAATGCGGAATCGCGTCGAACGTCGAGTTTGACGGAACATAGCGTCGGTAAAGGCTCGACGAGGCGGGGGATTTAAGGGGGGAAAGACCGAACGCGGCGGCGGTTTCGGCGCGTCGAGCGTTCGCAAGGTATTGCGCTTCTTCGAGTTGGGATTCGGCGAGCGCGGTCTTGATTTGCGCTTGCAACGCGTCGTCGAACGACGCTAAGTCGAGCGAATTCGACTTCCAGTTCCAAGTCGACTTAAGTTGTTCGAGCGTAAGGACTTCGACGTCGCGGAACTCGCAGTCGTACAAAACGGCGTCGGTGAAATCGGCGTCGGTAAAATCGATTTTTGAGAAACGACAACGCGTCAAAAACGCGTTCGAAAAGTCGTATTTCTCGAAGTTAGCGTCGGCGAGTCGGAGACCGACGTAACGTTTTTGGCGAAAATTGGCCGTTTGCGCCAACTGTCGCCCGGATAAGCCGGACGCCGTAACGTCCGTAAGACGCGCGTCCGTCAAATCGACGGCGGCGTCGACGGTTGCGAACGAGGTTCGCGTTAGAACGGCGCCGCAAAGAAAAAAAACGCCGAGCGGGAAAGCTCGGCGTTTTAAGGAGTTAAAGCGGGTAAGGCGACGAAAGCGCGTCAGTCGGCCAAGGCGTACTTGTTCGCGATCGCGACGCCGCTGACGAGCGCGCCGATCACGCCGACCATACCCTGGTCCGCGCCGCAAACGAAGAGGTTTTTAAAGGGCGTCAGGCCGTCGTATTTCTTGTCCGCGGCGCCGTAAATCGCGCCCCGTTCGCGACCCGTGTAACGTTGAATCGTCAACGGCGTGAACATATCGACGTCGACAACGTGTCGTCGGAAGTCCGGAATGAAACGCGCCGCCGATTCGAGGGTGCGCTCGTACCAAAGGAGCTTTTGACGGCGATACTCTTCCGGAGAGAGTTTGCGCCACAAATCGTAGTTCGCCAGCGCGGTGATGCGAATCATATTTTCTTCAAGCGGCTCCGTGTACGCGAAGTTGTTCGGCGAACAAATAACGCCGCTGCGCAAGTCGACCAATTCGTTCGGGTTGCGGTAGTCGAAACGCTCCGAATCGTTGAAGAAAACGATCGTTTTGTCGTGCCCGAACTTTTGCGGCGGCGCGTCCAAAACGCTGATCGTTTCGATAAAACCGAGTTTGCCCGCCGGGAGCTGCGCCGCCGCGTCCGGGAGACCGCAGAGCTTCATCGTTTCCGGCCAACCCGCCGACGAAAGGTAACGTTTCGCGCGGATTTCTTCGCCGTTGTCCAAAATGATGCGGTCGACCGAGTCGCCGTCCGAAACGATCTTCTCGACGCCGCAACGCAAACGCAGTTCGCCGCCTAAGTTGCGGAATTTTTTCAGCAACTTCAAGAGGATGTGACGAACGCCGTCGAACGGACGCGCGAAACCTTCTAAGAAGATCGAGCGGAACATCACGCAGAACTGACCGAACTCCATATCTTGCTCGCGAGCGCCGCCGTAATACAGAAGCGGGCAGAAGATCATATCGACCAACGCCGGGTCGGAAATGTGCGACGAAACGTACTCGCGCGCCGAACCGCCCGCCGTCCCGAGACCGAGTTG
>JAFYVO010000041.1 GCA_017549085.1 Thermoguttaceae bacterium | reverse complement strand
CGTTGGTTGACGTTGGTTGACGTTGGTTGACGTCGGTTGACGTCGGTTGACGGCGGAAAATTGAGAAAAATCGCGAACGATTTCGCGGAGGAACGCCCTTAAAACGGCGCGAAAGTAAGAAATAACGCGAAAACTAACCGCGTTGGAAAAGAAAGAAAAACGTTTCGAACGGTTCAAGGATGAAGAAGCGTCGAATTAACGATAAGGAGGTTGCGGAATGCGTTTGTCGTTGAGTTGGTCTTGGAAGTTGGCGGTCGCGGTCGCGCTCGGAAGCGCGACGCTCGGCTTTTCCGGTTGTTCGAATAAAACGCGGGAAGCCGCCGAATTTTGCCAAGCCGGGATGCAAGGGTTGGTCGAAAACGATTTAGCGTCGGCGACCGAGTGTTTCCAAAAATCGCTCGAACTCGACCCGAATTTTGTTCCGGCGCTCGTCGGGCTTGGCGAAACGAACTTGCGTTCGCGCCAATACGCCGAAGCGGAAAGCGCGTTTTCAAAGGCTTTAGCGGTCGACGCTCGTTCGCTCGACGCGCTGAAAGGGCGGGGCGAGTCCTATTTGGGACAAAAAATGTACGATAAAGCCGTCGCCGATTTCGACGCGCTTTTGGAAATCGACCCGACGAAAACGACCGTTCGCGGGAATCGCGGGTTCGCTTACGTCGGACTCGGCGAACTCGACAAGGCGCTCGACGATTTGAACGTTTGCGTCGAGGAACAGCCGACGTCGCCGAACTTTTATACGAACCGCGGCGTTCTTTATCAAAAGCGCGGCGAGTACGACGCGGCGTTCGCCGACTTGACGAAAGCGATCGAACTCGAACCGGCGAACCCGATGACGAACGCGATTCGCGGGAAAATCTGCGCCGACGCCGGACGTTGGGAAGAAGCGCTCGCCGATTACAACGCCGCGCTCGACAAGGACGCCGCTTGTTTTCCGGCGTATAAATGTCGCGGACTTTACTTCAAAAACGTCGCCGATTGGGAGGCCGCGCTGGCCGACTTGACGCGAGCGATCGAGATTAACCCCAACGATCCGGAGGTTTACTTCGAGCGCGCCGGGGTTTATCGCCAACTGAAAAACGACGCGGCGTATGAAGCCGATATGGCGAAGGCGAGCGAACTGGACCCGAATATCGGCAAAGTCGCCGAATAACGCGACCGGAGAAGAAGCGCGCGAACGCTAAAACGCGTCGAAGCGACGGGGGTAAACGTCGTTCGGCGCGTTTTTGTCGTCGAACGCCGCTTGAAAACAAAGAATAAAGCGCCGATATTGCGTTTTCGGTTGTTTTTTGAGAAAATCAAAGAAGCGTCGAAGGAAAAGTAAATGACCGAGTTTAACGAATTTGACGACGGCGGGCGTTGGGGACGGCGTTTTGACGGCGCAAACGTCGAAGCGCGAAACGTTTCCGGAAGCGGCGCCGCGTTCGACGGCGATCCGTTGCGGGCGCCGGTCGCGTTAGCGAGGGGCGTCGGAGCGCGGCGCGCCGAGATTTTGCGGCGGCTCGGCGTCTTTCGAGCGTTCGACTTGCTCTTCTTTTTTCCCCGCGACTATCTGGAAATCGCGCTGAAACGGAACGCCGACGACTTAATTGAGGACGAAATCCAATCGATTTGCGGAACGATCGAAGATTTTCATACGCGATTTTCCCGGCGCGGCCCGATCGTAACGCTCGACGTCGCGGTCGGCGACGAAATTGTTCAGGGCGTTTGGTTCAACCAAGCGTTTATCGCGAAAACGTTTCGTTTTGGGCGTCGCGTGATGCTGACCGGGAAACCGAAACGGAAATCCGGAACGCTTTGGCAGTTTTCGCACCCGAAATTGACGTATCTCAGCGACGATTTTGGGTCGCCAAGCGACGCGCCGAGCGAAAATAGAGGGTTTGGCGAATATGGGCGGGCGGCGCAAGACGCGTCGTTGAGCGAAGCGAGCGCGACGGCGCAAGACGCGTTAAACGGCGGCGTCGGGGGGGGGACGGCGAACGACGCTCATTCCGACGACGAACGCATTTTGCCGATTTACCCGCTGACCGAGGGACTGACGCAGTATCAGATTCAAACAATAATCAAAAACGCGCTCGAAACGCTGCCGGATTTACTTCCCGAAGCGTTTCCGGAGGAGTACTTAGCCCCGCGTCGGTTGGCGCCGATCGCCGACGCGATTCGCAAAATTCACTTCCCGGCGAACCTGGAGGAAGCGGCGTTCGCGCGACGGCGTTTTGTTTATCAAGAGTTGCTGTTATTGCAGTTAGCGTTGGCGATCTGCCGCGCTCGACGGCGGAGCAATATGAAGGCGCCCCCCCTTCCGCGCAACGGAAAAATCGACGCTCGCATTCGTTCGCTCTTTCCGTTCGAGTTGACCGAAGCGCAAAACGCCGCGATCGCCGAGATTTCCGCCGATATGGGGCGCCCGGTTCCGACGAATCGGCTCCTGCAGGGGGACGTCGGTTCCGGGAAGACGGTCGTCGCGATTTACGCGATGTTGCAGGCGGTCGCCAACGGAGCGCAAGCGGTCTTGATGGCGCCGACGGAAACGCTTGCGCGGCAACATTTGCGAACGCTCGAGCATTACTTGCGCAACGCGGCGACGAAAGTCGTTCCGCTCTTCGGCGGGCAAAAACCGGCGGAGCGGGCGGCGATTCTCGCGCAAATCCGAACCGGCGAAGCGCAGATCGTCGTCGGAACGCAGGCGCTCGTCTGCAACGAAATCGAGTTCGCGCGGCTCGGGCTGGTCGTCGTCGACGAGCAACATAAGTTCGGCGTCAAGCAGCGCGCGTCGTTGAAGACGTCGTTAACGACGGAACCGCACTACT
>JAFYVO010000401.1 GCA_017549085.1 Thermoguttaceae bacterium | reverse complement strand
GTCAACAGCGCCGCCAACGCGGAAAACCGCCGCTCCCGCCTCCCGTCTTCTTCTAATTCCTCCGCCGGCCTCGCCCCAAAAATTTCGCCAACCTCTTTATTTTCAACCCTTAACCATCTCTCTTTTATTTCCGTCCAATCGACGTTTATCGGCTCGACGGCGATTTCCAAACGCCCCGCCGCGATTCCAAAACGATTATTTTCAACGTCTTGCGCGATTTCCGTCCATCGTTCCTCATTTTGCGACGTCATTTCGCCTAACGCGCGCCAAGCCGACTCGTCCGCATCGCAACCGTCAAGGTTCAGCGTTTCCCATCCCCTCGCGCCTTCCTTCGCAAAAGCGACAAACCATTGCGCGTCTTCGCTTTGCAAACGTTCGCGCAAGCGGTCGACAATCGCCGTTCCCTCTTGTTCCGTCGTTTTTATTTCCCTCCAAAGCGCGTCGAATCGTCGTTTAGCTTCTTTAAGACCTTCGTCGTTCGCCTGGGGCGCTTCAAAAGCGCCGTTAGAACGTCCCGCAAAACGCGCCAACAACGCCCGATTCTCTTCCCAAGCGCGCTCGGCAAGCGACGTTCGTTGTCGCGACGTCTCGTCGAAACGCAAACTTTCGCTCAATATTCTCGCCGCCGTTTCTTCGCGACGCAACGTCGTTTCCCATTCGTCGACGCGCGCCGCCGCCTCGGCTAAAATTTTCTTCCGTTCAGTCGGCGAATCGCTTCGCAAAACGCGACTCAATTCCAACGTCGTTACGTCGCCGATTCCGCCCGCCGCCGTCAACTTGTTTTCCAATTCGGTCAAATGCGTCGACGTCAAAAAAACGGCGATTTCTTTTCCGGTAATTCGCTCGTTTTGAGCCTCACCCTTTTCATCTATTTCTTCTATTTTCTCTATCTTCTCCATTCCGTCAATTCGTTCCGACGCGTTCCCTCGTCCATTTTTCGCTAAACGCGCTTCGATTTTTTGCCGCTCTCGCTTCGCCGCCGCGTTTATCCGCCGAGTTTGCGCGTAAAGCCCGCTTTCGGGTCTTGCCAAATTCGCGCTCAATTCTCGCGCTAATTGCAAAAACGCCGCCGCGCCCGTCCGATCTTCCGCGTCGACGGCGCCTTTAAGTTCCTCCTTGAGCGACGCGGCAATTTCCGCGTTTTGGGCAAGTTCGGAAATCAATAATTCCATTGACGCTAACGATAACGCTTCAAGAGCCGCGTTTTTTTCCGTCTCTTGCGTTCCCCCGTCTTCGCCATTCCCATTATTCGCCGCGTCTTTCGCTTTTTCTCCTTTTTCTTTATTCTCTTTGTTCTCTTTATTCAGCTCATTTTTCGCAATTTTAAACGTCGCGTCCGCTTGTTCGACGTTAGCCCGAGTAAGACGCGCCTTCTTTTCACCGCGATATTCTTCCCACCCCCCCGAGCCTTCCCAAACCGCAAGATTCGTCAAAATCCCTAACGCGCAAATCCAACGCGTCTTTTTTATTTTTCGAAAACGGTCGACCGGAGTCTCGGTCAAGACGGCAAAAAGTTCGGCCTCGTCAAGCGTCGCCGCAAGCTCCGCATACCCGCAAGACGCCGCCGCGACGGTCGCGGAGCGCAAAGAAACGGAAGTCTCCGACTTTTCGCGCCGAACGTCCGATTCCTCCTCGCAAAAATCAACCGCCGCGACAAAAACGCCGACGCGTCCCGATATTTCTTCTAAACGCCGCGCCGCCAACAACGCAGAGCTTCGCCGCCCCTTCCTCTTCGATTTTGGTTTTAACGCGCCCAAAACACCGACGCAAAGCGCTGCGAACAACACGATTGCAACGTTTCTTCCCGTCGCCGACGCGTCTTGTTCAAACAGCCAAATTCCCGCGCCGCCAACGACGCCGCCCCCCCAAAGAACGCGCGTTCCCCAACGCGTCGCTCGCTCGATTCGCGCCGCTCGCGACGCTCTTGCCATCGCGTCCGCTAATAACGCCGAAAAAGAGGCGTCAGCCTCGGCGTTTAAACCGTTTTTCTTCACTTAACGGCTCCTATCTTCTCTCTTTCGCCGCTTTCCCATCATTCTTATTCCAGTTGTTTAATTTGTTTTAACCGATCGCTCTATTTCCTCCCGCCTCCTCTACTTCTCTATTTTACCAGAAAATATACAGAAACGACCGTTAAAATCCCAAAAATTTTCCAAGAAACCTCCTTTTCCTCAAAAAAAAGGACGATAACGATTATAACGGCGCTTTCTCAAGAGCCGATTCGTCAAGGAAGACGCGCGAAATCGTTCGCCGATTTTCGCAAATAAGAAAAAGGATCGAAAATGCCTCGCAACGACGTTTCAAAGTTCCGCGTTCGCCGGTCGAACTCCGGCGCCGTTCAACGCTTAAACGCCGCGCCCCGACGTCGTCGGTTCTCCGACGCGCTCGCCGTCGCGACGTTCGCCGCGGCGCTTATTCACGGAAACGTCGACAATTCCAACGTTTACGCGCAACTTTTCCCTTCGAACGCCTCGACGGCGCAACGTTCCTCCGCCTCGCAAACAAACGCGCAACGCGGCGGCGCGACGCCCCAATCG
The DNA here is from genome assembly GCA_017549085.1 of Thermoguttaceae bacterium. Lineage (GTDB taxonomy): Bacteria > Planctomycetota > Planctomycetia > Pirellulales > Thermoguttaceae > RUG369. The sequence continues at coordinate 563 of JAFYVO010000401.1, read as the reverse complement.
TCTCTTTTCTCCGGAAAATTCGCTCGCGGCGTTTCCGAAAAATTTTCTCGCGCCGACGAAACGCAAAAACAAAACGCGTCTCGCCGTTACGCGTCGACGCCCGAACGCGGCTCCGTCGGCTCCCGTTCCCCTTATTCTCCCGCGAACGGCGCGCCCAACGGCCGTCCCTTGTCGACGCAACGCTCGCCCAACGTTCCTAACCGCGCTCCGTCGGCTGGTTACAACGCTCAACGCGCCGCCGCGCCGAACGCCGCTCAATCGGCCGAAGCCCTCGCGCAACCGTCGACGAGCCGCGAATCGGCGCAAGAAGCGCTCGCTAAGATCCCTTGGAACGCGCTTTCGCCCTCGGCGCGCGAAAAACTCGCCGAACTCGCGAAAAATCCGACGATTTATCGCCGCCTCCCGATGGCCGGCGGCTACTGCAATCCGGAACTTTTCGACTTCTTCCTCACCCATCCGCACGCGGTCGTCGGCCTTTGGCGGCAAATGGGTTACGACGACGTCGCGATGGCGCAAGTCGGGCCGAACCTTTATTCGATCCGCGAAAAAACCGGCACGGTCGG